>JAYUFI010000857.1:0-3735 GCA_043738805.1 Planctomycetaceae bacterium
GCGAAGTGGTCGTAGATTTCGCCGTAGCGCTTATCGACACGCACTTGTCGGCCACCCATGCCGCGAGCCATCACGGGATGTCCCTTTTTGACCCAGTTGCAAACATCAAGATTGTGAATGTGCTGCTCGCAGATGTGATCGCCACACAACCAGACGTAGTAGTACCAGTTTTTCATTTGATACTGCATCTCGGAAGTCTCTTGGCCACGTTTGACGCGCGGTTCCCACACGCCGGGATTGTTCCAATAGCAGCGCATCGACGTGACATCGCCGATCTCACCGTCGTGAATCCGCTTGATCGTTTCGATGTAGTTGTCTTGGTGATGCCGTTGCAAACCAACGCCGACCTTCAGGTTCTTCTCTTTGGCGACCTTCACTGCTTCGAGCACTTTGCGAACGCCCGGTCCATCGACGGCGACCGGCTTCTCCATGAAGACGTTCTTCCCCTTTGAGACCGCGTACTCAAAGTGCGTCGGTCGGAAACCTGGCGGCGTCGCGAGGATGACCAGATCAACGTCGCTGTCGATCACTTTCTTGTAGGCATCAAAGCCAATGAACTTGTGGTCGTTGTCCACGGCAACTCGGTCTTTGTGCGAGCCCATGATCGCGTTCAAGCTGCCGTTGAGCGAGTCTTCAAACGCATCGCCCATCGCCACCAGTTTGACCTTCCCTTCGGTGCTGAGTGCTTGCGTCGCCGCACCGGTGCCGCGACCGCCGCAGCCGACGAGGCCGACCTTGATTGTGTCATCGCCCGCAGCGTACACGCCGGACGACAAACTGAGTTGAGCAATCGTTGCGGCGGACAGAGCGAGTCCCGAAGAGGTCTTCATGAAGTCGCGTCGAGATGTAGGGTTTGTGGGGTTCGTCATGGCAGTGGAAAACCTCCGAAAAAGAGAGACCAGATAGGCACCGCAAGACCGAATCGGAACCCACCAGGGACCGAGAGTGCGATGGAACGAGGCCATGTTCTAAACAGACACCGTCACCGCGAAAAGCGTGAGAGCAAAAGTTGCATCACCAAAGCGAGCGGGGCGTCGTCGGCTCTCCGAGGCGTTCGCCATTCTGACAGACTCATTTTACAAACTCTTAAAGCTCATGAACTCAAATCTTGGCGCGATAGCGACGGTACTGTTTTCTATCCGCAGTCCGGCCTCGCCATCCGCAAGAAATCTTCCATCGTTTTCTGCCTGCGGATAGCAAGGCCGAAGTGCGGATCAAGAACGCAAAGAAGACTCCTCGGTAGCAAATGTTTGACGATGTCACGAGCTGACATAAAACCGGGGAACTGACGACGTTCTGCTCGCCTGCGTTGGCTTGAGTCACTCAGCCTTCTTGGGCTCGGCTTTCTTTTTCGCTTTCGGCTTGTCGGACATCTCGGCGTCTGCGGCAGAAGGATCGTTGAGGGCCGGTTTGCCGAAGGCGTTCGTGCGCATCTCGGCGGCTTTGTCGTCGGCTTCTGACGGCTCGTCTTCGGCAGGTTTCTTGGAGCTCTTCTTTGACTTCACGACTTCGTCAGAGACTTCGACTTTGTAATGGCCAGGGAAGATTGTCTTGTCTTTGCCATGTTCACGACCTTGCAGCGTGAAGTGGTCCGTTCCGCGCGGGAGCAAGAAGAACAATTTTCCTTCTTGCTCGGCGACGCAGCGATGAATTCGGCCGCTGATCACCGCGATGATCTCGCCGCCGACTCCCGTCGCCAGTGCCGCGATTCCGAGTTCGTCGCGATACGGAGCGACGTTTTCAATCTTCCCACTGCGAGACTGCGCCGTTGCACATTCTTTGACGAACTTCTTGGCCGCGTTGATGACTGACTTCTGAGCCTTCTCATTCAAGTCAGCCGCATGCTTCGCGTGCCAACTTGCGAGCTTCTTGTTCTCGTTGATCTCGACGGCGATCAACTCCGCTCCCGGCCCGGCGGTCATCGTAACCTTGATCCCTTCGTCGGTTCCTTGGAACTGCAACTGTTCGAGTTCGCCTTTGAGGTTGTATTTGTTTTTCTTCAAATGCTCGCGCATGGCGTCGATCACCTCTTCGTCGAGATTGATCCAGTCGCGAAGCACGATGGCCGGCGTGAGCTTGCCACCGACTTTGCGAGTCGCAGACAGTTCCCCTTTCATGGCGTCTGCTTTCGAGCCGTCCTTTTGCGTCAGGAAAAAGTATGCGCCCAATCCGCCCGCAACGAGCAACGCTCCTGCAATCGACAACCAAAGCGTGAGTCCTAGCCCTGGCTTCCGCTTTCGAGCATACGGATTCGAGGTCATCGGTTCCGGCTGTTGAGCAATCGGCAGCGGTTGCGATGGATCGAACATCTGCGGCGCAGACGTCCCCGGCATCGGTGCGTAACCCGGAGGAGGCATCTGCAGCATCGGAGGAAATGGCGGTGCCACATTCGATGGCGGTGCGCCCCACGGAGCAAACCCTCCAGCCTGCGGCTGCGGCTGCACGAATGGTGGTGGCGCAAACGCAGATTGCAGAGCGGCAGGCGGCTGCGGTGCAGCACTTGTTGGAGCACTCATTTTGGGAGTCGGCACGACGAGCTTGGTCTGACACTGCGGACAAGTCCCCTTCTTCCCTGCCGCATGGTCGGGAACCTGAATCGTCGCTGTGCAATACGGGCAGTTGAATTGAATCGCCATGATCTGCTGTTGTTTGGGAATTAGAAAGTTTGTGGAACGCACTCTGTCACCCGAAGCGTGAGCGAGGGCAGACGATTCACGGCGTGATGAGTTCAGAGCGTCTAGTAACGTCCGCCCTCGCTCACGCTTCGGGTGACTGGGTTACCGCGCATCAAAGACAGTGCTCAGCAAATTGTCCACCGGAGCGAAGTCATCCGTGAGTACCATGCCATACGCATTGGCCAACACCTCGTTGATCTGGCCGTGTGCGATGCGATTCCCTTTGCTGTCGGTTTCCAAACTGGCGAACGGTGCTCCGGGCCAATGGTTGCTGTTTTGCGTGAGGTCCGCCAAATCGAGTGGCTTCTTCGAGGCCACGATGACGAACGTGTCGCGTCCGTCGTGCGGCGCGCTGGTCTCACTGCTGAAGAGATACACGTTCGAGAAGACTCGCGAAATCGTGTTGACGTAACTCCCCAGGAAGCGACCGGTCTGGCTCTGACGAGATTCGCGATGCAACTGCTGGATCGCATCGACAAAGCCCGCTCGGCCTTCGCCAAGTTTCAACAACCGATCGCGCAGATGATCGGACATCACGCCGCGAGCGGACAAGCGATAGCCCGCATCCTCCCCAAGAGCTTTGATCTCCAAGCCGGCAAACGGAAGCGGAGCATTTTGCCATTCGCGAATTTCTCTATGTGCGCGTATGAGCGTCTCCGGGATTCCCCCCTCGACAACCGCAGGCGAACCATCTGACCGCTTACTGTTACTGTTCGCCGGAAACACCGTACGCGGGTAAATGTCGATCAAGTTGACCTGATAAATCCCTTCGGTCGGATGGACCAAGCGAGCAATCTTCTCCGAGAACTCTTTCGTCGTGAGATGCCACGGGACGCTGAAGTCGTTGAACGCATCGCCGTAGACGAAGTCGTACAACACCGGCTTCTCACCGCGCTTGATCGCCGCTTCGTTGGCTCGCACGCGGTCATCGACGAAATTGCGAGCATCTCCGATTGTCGTGACAACGTGCGACTCACCATCAGCGGGCAAGCCCATGTGAGCTTGCACCGCCGCTTTGACGGCAGGGTCTAACTCGGCTACGTGAATCACCGGGTCTTCC
>JAYUFI010000858.1:0-1364 GCA_043738805.1 Planctomycetaceae bacterium
GGAGTGTAGGTCAACGTCCCCGTTGATGAGATCGTTGGCTTGACCGCAAACAGCGCGTCGTTATCCGTCGTCACAGTGAAGGTCAGCGTTTGCGTTGACTCATCAGCTCCACCTCCTTTAGTGATCGCCGCAAGAACTGACTGCGGCCCCGCGTTGACTTGGACCAATTGGTTCGATCCTGTGAAGGTGGGCACGTCATTGACAGCGGTGACTGTGATCGACACTGCCGTGGACTGCGTCCCACCTTGGCCATCGTTAATCGAGACCGCCATCGAGTCGATCGTGTTGAAATTCAATGTCGGCGTGTATGTCAAACCGGACGCATTGGCGAGCGTTGCGTTGATCGCCGCCAACGGCGCGGTGATCGTGACTGACGATGTTCCGTTTGTGTTCGTCATGATTTGACCAGCGGTCAATCCGGAGGCCACGTTATCACTCAATGTCAGCGTACCGTGACTCACACTCAAAATGACGGTGACGTCACTCGATCCGGCATCCACGTCGGCGAATGACAAGCCGCTGATGACTTTCGCAGTGTCTTCCAATGTCGTCTGTGCGGCGGGCGCAGCAATCGTCGGAGTATCGTTGACCGCTTTGACCGTGATGATGAAGGTCTGCGCGGCACTCGTATCGCTGCCGCTGTTCGCCGTGCCGCCATCGTCAGTCGCGGTCACGCTGTACGTGGCAGTGCCATTCGCATTCGCAGCGGCTTGGTAGGTCATCGTGCCAGTGACAGGATCGATACTCGGTCCGGACAAGAACGTTAGCCCGCCGGTGCTGGCTGTTAGATTCAAGGTGTACTTCGTAATGGTTTGGCTCGACTCATTTGCCGCCCCTTTGCTGTTGATCGTCGCGAAGCCCGAAATGGTCTTGGCCCCCACATCTTCATTCACCGTCAAATCAGGAGAGGCTGTGTTGAGCGATATGATGGGCTGATCGTTGACCGCCGTAACCGTGATTGGAACCGTGGAAGACTGAATCGCGTTCACACCATCGTTGATAGAGACCATCATCAGCGGATCGGGACCGTTGAAATTCAATGTTGGTGAATAAGTGAGTCCAGACCCATTGGCGAGTGTTGCGTTGATGGCCGCTAGCGGTGCGGTGATAGTTACCAATGTGGTTCCGTTGCTGTTTCCGACGATTTGAGTCGCCGTTAGTCCGCCATTTACGTTGGTGCTCAACGTCAACGTGCCGTTAGTCACGCTCAGTTTCACCGTGATGTCGTTCGTTCCGGCATCTGCTGCGGTAAAGGACAAGCCCGTGATGACCTTCGCAGTGTCCTCTAAAGTCGTCTGCGTTCCCGGAGCCGCAATCGTCGGAGGGTCGGTCACTGCATTGACCTTGATAGCAATTGTCTGCGC
>JAYUFI010000859.1:0-3730 GCA_043738805.1 Planctomycetaceae bacterium
CGCCAACCAATCGAGCAACTCCGGATGCGTCGGCAGAGCGCCTTGCAAACCAAAATCTTCTTGAGTCTTGATCAGTCCACGACCAAAGAATGTGGCCCAATGCCGGTTGACGGTGACTCGCGCGCTGAGTGGGTTGTCCGCTGAGACTAACCAACGAGCGAGCGTCAATCGATTGGCCGTCGCGCCACGAGGCAGCGGCGGCAAGAACGACAGGCTCGCCGGTACGACCGCTTCTTTCGGTTGCAGGAACTCACCCCGATGATGCCGATGCGTCGGACGCGGATTGTTCGCCGGTCGTTCGGCGAAGACCAACGTCGTCGGCAGAACGGGACGTTGCGAACGGAGTTGCTCGATCGCTTGCCGCTCGCTCGCGAGTTCGGGGGCGAGCGTCACAAAATGCCGCTTCAATAACTCACGCTGTTCCGCCGAACGACGACCGGGCAGAGCCGATAACACCGCTTCGATCTCTGCCGGAAACATCGGCGAATCGGCCGCTCGCGGGTCCGTCGTCACCGACACTTTGAAGCGACCGATTCCCGCCGCGTAATACTTCTCAAACAGCATCCGCACGCGGAACGGCCCCGCATCGCTGAGCGGTTCGGCCAGTTGAAACACCGCGAGATGCGGTTTCCCTTGGCCGCCGTTAATCGACCAACCAGTTTGCTTGTTGTCGTCGAGCGCTGCCGCTGCCGTGTTGCCGCCGCTCGCAAAACTCTGTGTCGCCCGCGCGAATCGCCGCCGGCTGGCCGTCAGCAGATCAGCTCCCACGGAAAGCTCGATGTCGCTCAAGAAGAAATCGCCATGCGGACCTTCATAGAAAACGCGGCCCGGCCCGTGCTTCGGCAACCGATCGCCCGGCAACGCTTCCAGGCGGATTGCAACGGTACCCGGTTGATCGGTTTTGAACGCGACCTCATACAGATCGCTCTTCGACATGTCACCACTCGAAACAACCGAGCCGTCGTCTTCGATCGTCAATAACGGCAGGTTACTCGTCGCACCAATCGGTCGTAACGGCGTCCACTTCACGACCGACTTCTCCGCTCCCGTGAGCCACGTCTCGAACTTCTTGGCGAAGTGATCACGACGACGTTGCTCCGGTGAACCGCCATTGTCATTCGATCGACCGAGACTGATTCGGAACTTCCCCAGCGTGTGCTTCATACCGTGTTGCTGTTCGAGCCGGATCGTCCAGCGAGCGACCTTGCCCTCGAACCCTGCTGGCTGAACGAGCACAAACACCGCCGAACGGTTGACGTTCCACTCCCCCGGCCCGTGAATCGCCCAGCCGCCGACTTTGTCGTTGCTGTCAATCGCGTTCGCCGCCGGAAAACTTTCCTGCGAGAAGTCCGACGTCGCGCGAGCAAACTTCAATCGCTGCGATTCGCCCGGCACATCGCGAGTCACGATGCTCGCCGTGATCTCGCTCAACACAAAGTTGCCGTGCGGCGTTCGCCCCGGCCCTTTGCTCGGCAACTTCGCGTCCGTCAGCGCTTCGAGTCGAATGGCGGCAACGTCCTTCAAATCACTGTGCAGTTCAATTTCATACACATCGGTTTCGGGACTTGTTCCGGAGATCAACACGGCTGCGTCGCCGAGGATTTCCGTCGTCGCACCGCTCATTACTTTGACGCTGATCGGCTTGAACGGCGTCCACGTGAACTCATCCGGCGGCGGAAAACGATTTGGCAGATCGGCCTCCAGTGTTTCGACTCGGCGATCAATCTCCGCTTGCTGATCGAGCAATTCCGGCACGGGCACATCGAACTCCGGCTCATCCGCGTTGTTGAGCATCGCCATGAAACGGTAATAGTCGGTGTGCGAAATCGGATCGTACTTGTGCGTGTGGCACTGAGCACACCCGATCGTCAGCCCCAGCCAAACCATTCCCGTTGTGGCGACTCGATCGGTCATCGCGTGAAAGCGAAACTCCAGCGGGTCGATCCCTCCTTCTTCGTTGAGCATCGTGTTGCGATGAAAACCGGTCGCGATCCGATGTTCGGCGGTCGCATTCGGAAGCATGTCTCCCGCGAGTTGCTCAATCGTGAATTGATCAAACGGCATGTCGGCATTGATCGCGCGAATGACCCAATCGCGATACGGCCAGACGGAGCGTTGCCGATCTTTCTCGTAGCCGTTCGTGTCGGCATATCGAGCGAGATCCATCCAACGCCGCGCCCAACGTTCGCCGTAACTCGGCGAGGCCAACAGCCGATCGACGAGCCGTTCATAAGCATCAGGCGAAGAATCGTTGACGAACTCATCCGCCTCCGCCGGAGTTGGCGGCAGACCGATCAAATCGAGAAACACTCGCCGAACCAACGTCTGCCGATCAGCAATCGGCGACGGCTTGAGTCCCACCTTTTCCAACCGCTGCAGCACAAAATGGTCGATCCCATTTCGGGGCCAACTGACGTCGCGAACCTGCGGCAACGCCGGTCGAACCGGTGCGACGAACGCCCAGTGCGGCCGATACTCGGCCCCCGCAGCGATCCAACGTTTGAGAACTTCACGCTGCTCAGCAGTCATCTCCATCTTGGTCGCCGCCGGCGGCATGTGCTCATCGGAGTCACTTGGTAACTCAATCCGCCGCAACAACTCACTCGCTTTTGGATGTTTCGGAACAATCGCCGTCTTGCCACTTTCCGCCGGAGCGATCGCCGCCTCACGCACATCCAATCGCAACCCGCTCTGCCGTTGCTGCTCATCCGGCCCATGACACTTGAAACAGAACCGCGACAAGATCGGTCGCACATCCCGATCAAACAACGGAGCGTCGCCTCCATAGGTGACAGAGGCAGTCATCGAAAGTCCCAAGACAACGGCCCACGCCGCCAGACTCGGCCTCACCAATCGCATCAACTCCCTCCGAGCGAACTCAATCTGCGCATCCATCACATCGTCCTTCAAACGGAAGCAACGTCAACGACACGACAGCTTAATCACCGCACCTGAGCAAGCAACGTTCGACCGCTACGACCACTGTGTCAAATACCACAAATCGAACGACTAAATTTCAACGCTTGGCGCTACGACGAAACCGCCGCTATCATCCGCCCCCCTGCGAACCGGATGGTTTGCAGACAGTTCGACAAAACGAACTCGGAGAGGTGACAGAGTGGCCGATTGTGCTAGTCTCGAAAACTAGTGTGGGTGCAAGCTCACCGAGGGTTCGAATCCCTCCCTCTCCGCCTTTGCTTATGGCTCGCTCGTAACTCATTACGGGTGAGCCATAAGCATTCGCGAATCTGATTGGCACAGTTCGGTGTGCCAATATTATGCATTATGCCAATCAGTTTCTTGCGCGCCGTCCCGAGCTGGGGTTCGTCACGGGCTTCGAGAGTTAGGGCTTCGTTTGTTGTCATCATTCTGAATTCCGGAGGTCGAGTTTGTTGGTAACGACATCCTCCAAGTACTGACTAACTTTGGCCCGACGCAGACGTCGCGCCGGTGGAACCAAAGAAGTCGAGTTTCTGCATTTGTTGTTGCGATTTCCGGCCATTCAAATGGAAGTAACGGCGGAGCATTTTCGAGCTGGAGTGTCCAAGCCTGCTCATGGCGACCGATTCGCTGACGTTTCTGGCGCAGACGCTGCAAAGGTAGTGTCTAGAGCGGTTCCATTTTAGGTGTGTCGATAGCCGCAGTGCTTGAAGTAATTCCGGCACTCGGATTCGGTGAACTGGTCGAGGATTCGACCACAGAGTTCCCAGAGCTTGTCGACGGTTCGTTC
>JAYUFI010000860.1:0-9842 GCA_043738805.1 Planctomycetaceae bacterium
TGGGACATGACGGTGCAAGGTTCGCTGGAACGAATTCTCGATTCGGTCATTCCTCATGAAGTGAGTCATACGATCTTCGCGTGCCATTTCCGTCGTCCACTTCCACGCTGGGCCGATGAAGGAGCGGCGACACTCGCGGAAGAAGGCTCGGAGCAACGTCGCCAACAAAAGCTTGCGGAAGAAGTGCTTCCGACAACGCGACGCATCCCACTGCGCGAGCTGCTACAAATCACCGAGTATCCGAAAAACATGCAGCACGTTTTGACGTTGTACGCCGAGGGCTATTCGCTGGCGGATTACTTAGTTCAGAAAGGCGGCAAGAAACGCTTTTTGACCTTCGTACAAGACGCACACGAGTCTGGCTGGGACGCCGCCTTTCGCAAGCACTATGAAGAAACAAGCATTGAAGCCGTCGAGAAAAAATGGAGCCGCTGGGTCATCGCCGGCAGTCCGTCGTTGCGACAGGCAGACGACACGTTGTTGGCGGTAACAACTCGTGAATCAACCGTTGTCGGAAACGCGGCTTCGATCGTGAGATCACAAAGTCCTGATTCGAAACCGATCGCGCAACTTGTCGCGGACTCCGTTCCCAAGAAGGCGCTCACGAAAGAGGTCACGAAAGACAAGCCGTTCAACTCACCGATTGCCGGTGGGCATACCGTGGCTCCACGAGCGGAAATCGTTTCCGCACCGGAGCCGCGTCGCAAAGATCGCATCGACAATCAATCAATGGCAACGAACTCAACTTCGCGAGCGGATGATGAGGTCGTGTTCGATCCACCGTCGCCGTTCGCCGTCGTAAAGACTTCCGGCGAGCAACGTCGCCCAAGAAATCCGTATCTCAGCCATCCCGAGTTGCGTCGAGCGATCGGATCGCAAACCACTTCAGACGTGAGAGACGATGACGAAAGTCGCTCGGAGACACCTTATCCGAGTCCGTTTGCGCCAGTCGTATCGACGGCATCTGGTCGGCCAGTCGAACAGTCAGATCACTTCGCTCCGAGCGATCTGGCATCGACCTTGTTGCGGCAAGCCCCCCGACCACTGACCACTCGCGACCGTTCGGCGGAGCGATCGTCACAGTCAGGCACACCCGTGAAACCGGTTTTCGACCGTGAATCGACATTGCGATTCAAACCGTTCTCGTCAAAGTAACCTGCGACGTCTCGCGCCGCTTCGCCCATTCCGACAACGGGCGAAGTTGTTCCGTGTCCGAATTCACTCCGGGATTGTTTTCACGCTCCCGTTGTGTCTGGATTTCACTTTTGAGATGCTCGCGAACCTTTCTGACGAGTTCTGAGTTGAAGTAGCACGAATTCCGGCAAGGCCATTGCCATTGGCTCAACTAGGTAATTATCGTGTCTCGACTTGCCACTCGGCAGAATCGCAGCGGGCCCAACTCTTTGACTAGAGGCTGTGATCCATGTTCTTTACTCCCTGGTTGCGCTCTGTTTCTCGTCGTATCAGCTTCCCGAAATTCCGCCGCCGTCAGCGCGTCAGCCCAAAACAGCACGAGCGAATGCTGCGCGGCCCGATTGTGGTCAGCCAGAACGCAGAGGGGCTTGAAGAGCGCTGCCTCTTGGCCTCGGCTGGTCCCGGCTTGGTTTCGGTGACGCCGAATACCGGACTGTTCCTCTCCAATGGTGATGTGCGGACTGATGCTCCGCGCGAATTGAATTTTCAATTCAGCCCTGGGCACGCCATCAGTTCCGGCACGGTTCAAGGAATTCAAATCTACCGCGCTGGCATGGATGGCTCGTTTAGTCAAGCAACCGTGACCGATCAATTCGGCACGTCCGGTGCGAGCACAGTGCAGATCAAGCTGACCGCAAGTCGGATTGGTGCAGAGGGCAACAACATTGATGTCCGAGTCTCTCAAGCAGATCTCGGACCATCGCCCACTCCTCAGGTTGTACGAGTCGGGTTTGACCTTTATGTCACGCTCAACAACCACGTCGGTGCTCAGACCAGCGCGCAACAGTTGATTACTGCGATCAACTCCGATCCCAACGTGAGCCCGCTGTTGACGGCTTCGCTCGTCAGCGGATTGGGAACCACAACGTTAGGCGTTCCGGCTGGAACCTTGACGCTGTCCGGTGCGAGCAACGCCGCTGATGTTCCGGTCTCAGCAGCCTATGTCGATCAATTGAGTGCTGCGGAGCCAAATAAAGTCATCTACCGATTCGCGCAGACGCCAGCCAATGACTTGTATCGCATTGAGGTTCACGGACTCGATATTCGTGCCACGGCTGTTTCCAGCTTTAACACGGGTAACGGAGTGCTGCTGGCCTTTGAGGCGGCCGCTTCCGGTGCTGCGGGAAATGGTGTTCAATTAGTTGTGACGAAGAGCGTTCATGTCGGAGCGAACATCGGATTGGCGACGATTTCCTCTGTCGCAGGCAACGTCATCACCATCGATCTCGACTCGAGTGGTACGACAGCTCAAGCGTTGATCACAGCGATTAGCGGCAACGCGGCGGCCACCGCGTTGGTGAGAGCGTTCGTCGCTTCTGGGAGCAGTGCGACAAATATCGGTGCCCCGGTCATCAATTATTCGCCAATCACACTCGGTGGAGCGTCTACTGCGACAGCGGTTCAAGACACTAGCGGCAGCTACTTCGGCGATACCAGTGGGACCGGGTTTGGTAGCGACCAAACGCTGCAATTTACGCTCGATCTTGGCGCTCAAGTGGTCTCCGTTGTGCCGCAGCCGATCACGCGAGTTGCTGGTGCGCTCACTCAGCGGCTCGATCAGATTCAGGTCTACTTCAACAACGATCCGCTCGATCCAACGACCGCGCAGAATCCCACCTTCTATCAATTGATCGACACCAAGGGGACGTCCAGCACGGCTGATGACACGGTCCTGATCCCGCAGTCGGTGACGTACTCCTACACTCAAGCAACCGGCCAAAGCTTGGCCACGTTGACCTTCGCGAGCAACCTGCCAACCGCCACTTACAAGTTGCAGATTGGTGGATCGCAAGAAGCCGATGCCCCATTGCTTTCGGCGGTGAAGCTGGGAACGCTGTTCTCCACAACCACATTTAGCACGACTGCGTATGTGGGTGACAATGGCGCGGGCGTCAACGACGTTGACCTGTATCAGTTCCAGTTGTCATCAGGAGGTACGGTCACGGCCACCGCAACGCCGGATGCCGCTTTGGGGAGTACTCGCGTTCGGATTTTCGATAGTACGGGAACCGAATTAGTGTTTGGTACGAACACCGCCACGAGCGGTGCGCTGCTGGCGGGCACGTACTACGTCGGTATCTCCAGTCTTGGAAATAATTCCTACAACGCAGCGACGGGCACTGGTGCTGCTGGCGGTGCTGCGACCGGTTCTTACCAACTGGCGATTTCCACGACAGCAGCCTTAACGATCAACGACAACAACAGTGCGTATTCGACGGCCACGGATGTCGGCACGTTGGGGGCCGCTGGCACGAATATTGTCTCGTCGATCACGGCGCAGTCGGTCGCGCTGCCGGGAGGACCGGGTACGGACGATGAGCCAGGCCATCGCAACATTCCGGTTGAAGGACACGGTCAAGGATCTCTCGCTGACCCGTCTGCTCCAGGTTCGATTCCGGTCATCAACTACTTCTTTCCGGACATCTATGGGGCCGACCCACAAGGGAAAATACTCCATAACCAAATCACTCCCGGGCAAAAGAATCTCACCCGGTACATCTTTGAAACATTCAGTCGCTACACCGGCGCTCAATATGTGGAGACGGCGAATTCGGGAATTTCCATTGCCACCGGTGACGTGCGTGCCGCTGACCCGACTCTGCCCGTCAACTCTGTGGCCGGTATCTCGACCGTCATCATCAATGCGATTCAGAACGGCAACGACAACACCTACGATGGTGGCTGGATGGGAGTGGCGTTCCACGAAATCGGTCACGCTCTCGGTCTTGGCCACTCTTCGGATCTGGCCTCGTTCATGGACGGAAATGGCGGCGGTCCCAATTCCGAAACGCCCGCTGGCGACTGGGATTTGGAGCACCTCGCGAACGCCTACCCCAAAGACTCCACCGATATCGACCTCTACAAATTCAACGTGGCGACGACAGGCACGTTCACTGCTGATGTGACTGCGAAACGCACGACCCCCAGCAGTACGCTCGATGCGGCGTTGACGCTCTTCAAAGATCCGTTCGCCACTGCAAGTTCTGACTTCGACACAACAGGCGTCAATGCCGTCAGTGTGAAGTTCACCGCTGCTGACGCTGGAGTCTTTGGCAACGATATTCGCATCAATGTCACGACCGCAGCGCTAGGCACTGGTGGTGTGCCGTCTGTTTCAGTAATCGGCCACAACATCACGGTCAAACTAGATACCACATTTGGTACGCATACGACGGCTCAGCAAGTCGTCAATGCAATCACCGGTAGTGTGTCTGCCAGCTTGCTCGTCAAAGCGTCCATCGCGTCAGGCTTGGCGACGGCGGATGTGACTGGCATTACGTTAGCGCATTCAACTATTGCCCTCGGTGGTGGCAACCGCGTGGTTGTCGCGCGAAACGATGACTACAACGGGTTCGATCCGTTTATTGGCATCACTCTGCAACCGGGAACTTACTATGTCGGTGTGAGTGCCAAGGGAAATACGACCTACGATCCTACTGTGTCTGACTCCGGGTTCGGCGGACAGTCTGACGGTGCTTACAGCCTGAAGTTGGGTTTTACTTCGACACCCACATCGAGCATCGTGGATACCGATAATCCGTCGCTGACGCCAACAGCTCTCGACGGCGATGCAGATGGTCATGCAGGCGGAACATTCAACTTCTGGTTTGAAACTGGTAACACGATTTACGTCGATAAAGCGACTAACCTCGTGACCAATCCAGTCGCTCTCCAAGATGGCTCTCTTCTGAAGCCGTACAGCACCATCTCGGCCGCAGTGACGAAGGCAGGATCACGCATTGTCGTGCCGACCAATGGCGCGGCTGGAATCTCGGATGGTGACTATTTCACCGTCAACGACGGTTCCAACCATCCGCTCGTCTTTGAGTTCGACAAACTTGGTAACGGTGTCGTCGGCTCGAACAAAGCGATTTCCATCAGCCTGGCTGACACGGCCACCCAAGTCGCCACCAAGATCGCGACGGCCATCAATGCGCAGTCGGCCCTCATTATCACCACCGCTGTCGCGACGACGGATCACGTCGACCTGTCCAATGTTTCAACGCTGGATGTCAGTGGCTCGAATGCGTTGCTCAAGTCTCCGAACATCATTCGCGTCACTGCGAACGGTGGCACGGACGGGCTGTTGACGACCCCTGCCGACGCGACTCCGTATTTGATCGGTGTGGACAATGCCGGTGCGACACTGGCCGATGGGCGTAACTTCGATGTGCCTCAAGGCGTCACGGTGATGATCGATGCCGGGGCGGTACTCAAGCTGCAATCGGCGAGTATCGACGTCGGTACCGCCAGCACCGGTGTCAATCGCCAAAATGGTGCGGTGCAGTTGCTTGGAACGCCATTCAGCCAAGTCTATTTGACCGACTTCCGCAACGATGCCCTCGGTGGTAATAGCGATGGCGCATCCGCCGGGGCAGTCGCCGGTCATTGGGAAGGGATCGTGTTCCGTCATGACTCAGACATGAATCTTGGTGGGACACCGACGGTCGGTAGCGATGTTTATCTGAACTCAGTTTATCAGGCCGACCTCAGCTATGGTGGCGGGCTGGACACGAACAACAACGTCTATGATCCGATTTATATACTCAACCAACGTCCGACGATTGCTTATTCAAATATCTCACACAGTGCCACGCACGCGATGTCGGCTACGCCCGATAGCTTTGACGACTCCAATGGCCGCGTCGGACCGGACATTCACGGCAACGTTTTGTCGCAAAATACGGTCAATGGTTTGTTCGTGCGGATCAGCACCGAACTCAATCAGCCGTTGCAGCAGTTGGATGTCAACGCGCGGTTCCGGGCCACAGACATCACGTATGTGCTCACAGAAAATTTGAAGATTGCCGGTAACGCAGGCGGCATGATCACAACCAACAATATCCAGCAGTTGACTGTGCTGGGGCAACCAACTTCTGGACAGATTGTCGTCAACGGTGCCGTGCCCATTTCGTGGAATGCCACGGCCGCTCAAATTCAGCTCGCACTGGAAGGCTCTTACGGTGCCGGCAATGTGAAGGTGACCGGCGGCCCGTTGGCTCAATCGGCGGTAACGATTGAGTTTATCGTCAACAAAGGGAGCCAAGCGATTGCCGCATTGACGATCAACAACGCCGCATTGGTCGGTGGAACGATTATCGCGAAGACCCTGGTCAACGGTGGCGACACGGTCTCTCGACCGGGCGGACGCTTGGTCGTTGATCCGGGCGTGGTCGTGAAATTGGGGGGCGTGCGCATTGAAGGCGAACGCGGCTCATCGCGGCTCATTGCGGAAGGGACCGACGGCAACCCTGTCATCTTCACGTCAATTAAAGATGACCGATTCGGCGGTGCCAGCGGTTCGTTTGATGCCAACAACGATGGTTTCAACACCGTTACGACCAACACGGCTGCGGCTGGTGATTGGGGCGGGATTGAGTTCCAGCTTGGCGGTGCGATGAGCGTTGACCGAGCCTACATCGGGTACGCCGGTGGCCAGACGCCGGTTGAAGGTGGATCGGGTAGCTTCAATGCGATTGAACTGCATGAAGCCAACGCACGCATCACGAATACCACGTTTGAATTCAACGCCAACGGTGCCAGCCTGAGTGGTCCCGATGGCAAGCGGAGTGACCGCGAAACGAACGACGCGTCCGTGATCTTTGTGCGTGGTTCGCAACCGGTGATCGTCAACAACACGTTTCAAAACAATTCCGGAGCGATGATCAGCATTGATGCGGATGCCATGAAGGCCATCAATATCATCGATCAGGGACGCTCGACCGGCGCGGCGGAACTCTACACGCAGTTCAACAACAACCAAGGTCCGCTGGTTCGTCTCAACAAAATGGCGAACGATCCGACGAAGGCGGCAGGCGGCATCTTGGGGATGAATGTCCGATCGGGACCGCTCGACACCGCGACGATTTGGGATGACACCGACATCGTTCACGTGTTGCAGGGAATCATCACTGACGACAAGTTCCACACACTGGGCGGTATCCGTTTGCAAAGCGCACCGGACGCCAGTTTGGTCGTGAAATTGGGGCCCTCAGCCGGCTTCGACATCGGCAGTTCGAGTGCCGACCTTCTGGAAATCGCCGATCGAATCGGTGGCTCGATGCAAGTTGTCGGGACGCCCGGCTACCCGGTCATCATGACGTCGCTGAAAGACGATTCCGTAGGCGCGAGTCTCGATCCGACTGGCTTCCCACAGACCGATACGAACGGCGACAGCAACGCAACAAAAGCGGCTGCGGGTGACTGGGGCCAGATTCTGTTCGACAAGTACGCAAACGACACAAACATGGCCGTGATCAACGAATTGGAAAAGCCGCTCACGGCAGGCATCGACGTGAATGGCACACCTGCCACCGCGCAGCTTTTGGGAAACCTTGCACCTGACCTCACGAGTTCCAATGAAAATCGTCGGGCCGCGTTTGAAGTCCACGGCCATATCGCCGAAGACGCGCCGAGCGACGTCGATGTTTACAAATTCACAGCCGATGCCGGTACCGAAGTCTGGCTGGACATCGACAAGACCAGCCCCGCACTCGACACCGTTCTGGAACTGGTGAATGTGTCGGGCAACGTGTTGGCCCGTTCACAAGACAATAACACGCTGACTTCGTTCAGCGTCGCGGCGAATTCGATGAAAAAGTCGCCGGAACTTGGCGGCGACTACTACGCGACCACCATTCGCGATGGTGGCATGCGCGTCAACTTGCCGACCGGAGGCACCTACTACGTCCGAGTACGCAGTAATCCGGATACCGGTAATCTCGCCGACCTCAAGGGAGGTCTGACGACGGGCGAGTACCAATTGCAGGTTCGCTTACAACAGCGCGATCAGCAGCCTGGGGTCGCCGTTCAATTCGCGGATATCCGGTATGCGACCAATGGTATCGATGTGAAGGGACTGCCCGATCACAGTCCGTTGTTGGCCAATGGAGCAGAAACCACTGTCGATAACAACGCCTTCGCGAACGCGATTGACCTAGGCAACGTGCTGGCGTCCGACCGTGGCAGCGTCAACATCGGCGGCAATCTCACCAGCGCAAGCGACCTCGACTTCTACAAATTCACGCTCGACTACCAAGACATTCAGTCGATCGCGGGAGTCAACAACGGCGGTAAGAATTGGGCGACGGTCTTTGATCTCGATTGGGCCGACGGCCTCACTCGGCCCGACACCACGTTTGCTGTGTACAACGGGACGGTGGGGAGCGCCAACTTCGGCAATTTGATCTTCGTGAGCCGCGAATCAAATGTGGCCAGCGATCAGCTTGCCTCTGGCTCAGGCAGCAACTCCGATCTGGTTCGTGGCAGCAACGGCACCCTCGACCCGTTCATTGGTTCGGCAGAATTGCCCGCGACCAAAGCGACGTACTATTTGGCCGTCGTCAACAATCAGCAGTTGCCCACGGCGTTGGATGCCGTTTTCCAAAGTGCCGCGACCGCCACGGCAGTCCGTCTGGAGCCGGTCAATTCCATCAAGCGCGTGATCGAAGACCACATCGGCTACACCGGCTACGATTCCAACGGTACGCCCATCAATCCGTATGGCGCGTACTACGACGCCAACTCGACAGCCGCGAGCAAAGCTGCCGCCACTCCGTTGATCGATACGACGAGCGCGACGGCATTGGCAACCAATGTGGTGGCCATGAAGTTCCAGGATTTGCCGCTGTTCATGACGGGCGGCAATGATCTCCGCACGAATGATCCGTTGAACGGAAAGCTGTCCACGACGATTAGCAATAATCAGGGATTGGGTAACAACACGATCCAAGATGTGGTGATGCGATCGGACGGAGTGTTGTACGCCTATGAGCGAGTCAACAGTAACAACAACAATAGTTTGGTCGGTCAATTGGCGACCGTTGACACCGGCACCGGCACACCTACGACTGTTGGCAGTGACAACATTCCGTCTGGCACTCCCAATGACACGAACGGTCTGTTCAACGACACGACCAACGGCAACGAAGTCGATGCCCTTACGTTCCGTCGTAACGGGCCGGGAAACAATGACTATTACAGCCTGTTCTACTCGGTGCGTGAAAACAGCTTTGATGGCAGCAGTAATGTGACCTCCAGTTCGAAGCTGTACCAAGCCAACCCGAACACGGGAGATGCCACGCGAAACAACAACGCACCAAACGGTGGCTATGGATATAAAGGGGATATTCAACTTACTGGGGTGACTCCCGCGACCGGAACGATCAACGTCCCAGGAGATGGTTCGACGGGTGGAGCAACGATCAAGTTTGAAACGCGCCAGCAAGGTGCCTCTGCCAATGGCGTCAGGCTCACAATCTCCGTCAATGGTGGTGGTGCCGGCGTTCAAAATGTTTCGACATCGTTTGTGCTGCAAACAGTCACAGTAAGCGTAGGCACAAGTGGGGGGACCAGTTTTCCAACCGTTCAGAGCATCGTGGATGCGATTAACGCGGATCAAACGGCACAGCAGTTGATGACGGTTGCTGTATCAGGCAACAACAACGGCGGCGACACGATCAAGAATTATGGTGGCTCGACTGGCACCGCAGCGGGCGGTGCTGGCACGGCGCTGAATGGCAACGTCACGGGGTTGGCGTTCGGCACCTTCAGTGCAGGAACCCTCTATGGCGTGACGAGCGGTACGGGCGCGGCCGGTAAGGGAAGCCAACTGATTCAGATCGATACCAGTTCCGGTCGAGCGACGG
>JAYUFI010000861.1:0-1361 GCA_043738805.1 Planctomycetaceae bacterium
AAGCAAGTCGCTTCGGTTTAGGGACTTTGGCAGCGATAAACGACGATCATGAATTTCCCAAGAATTTTCTCTTCCGTTTTGGTTTGACTCTCACGCACCGCAAGATAGGATCGTGCCCGCTCAACTGACATTCACGACGAGGCCGACGACTGCATCACACGGGTCTTCGGATTCTCTTTTCTGGTTAGCTCTACCGCTTTCAATCTCCAACTTTCGTCGTTGCGACGGCGAGGTTGGTGCGTTGTGTTCGCACTGTCAGAAGGATCTGAGGCGCTCATCGTGCGCGCCGGCGGAAGACTGGCAGCGGTCTGGCTTGTTAAGGGGGTGCAAGATGCAACCCGGCATGACGCCGACCGTCCGCGCAGAGGTGACCTCTGCGACAAACAATTCCGCCGACGCCGATTTGATCCAAGCGGCGCTCGTCGAATTGCAAGAACGTCTCGGCCCGAAGCGATTCGGGCTGTGGTTTGATGGCAAGGTCCGACTCTCGATTGCCGATGACCGTTTAACGGTCGCCGTAGGAAGCCCGTTCTTACTGAACTGGATGCAGAAGCAGTTCCGTGAAGAGTTAGCGGGAGCCGTGCGGGCCGTGCTCGGACCGTCCGCCCAAGCGAGCTTTGCCGTCGATGCCAGTCTCGCCGTGGCACGTTCCGCAAAGTCGGACACGATTGATGTCGGCAGTACGTCGAAGCGGACTTCAAGCGGTGGTTCCAGCCCCAAAACGAATGGCGAGCCCGCAACAGTCATTGTCCCCGCTCAAAGTGTTGTGACGGGACCGTCGTCGCACGTTCCGCCCGCGCGAGGCCGACGGCTTGCAGAACTCGGCGACTTCATTGCGGGACCACAATCGGAATTGGCCCTGACAGCCGCCCGGCAGTTGGCGAGCGGCCAACAGGTTCCCTTCAATCCGCTGTACGTTTGCGGTCCCGTGGGCTCGGGAAAGACACATTTATTGGAGGGGATTTGTCGACAACTGAAGCGATCGCAACCTGCCGCCAACATCGTTTTGATCACCGCCGAAGCGTTCGCGAACTACTTTACCCAAGCACTTCGAGATCACACGCTGCCCAGCTTCCGACAGCGATTTCGCAGCGTCGATGTGATGATCGTCGATAACATCGAATTCTTTGAATCGAAGCGGGTCTTCCAGGAAGAGTTTCTGCACACGTTTGCCGACCTGGCCGATCATGGTCGCCCCATCGTGCTCAGTGGAACTCGGCACCCTCGGCTATTGACCAAACTGAGTGATGAACTGGTCTCGCGATTTCAGTCCGGACTGGTCTGCCGTCTGGAAGCGCCCGATCTCCCGACCCGGTTGAAAATCGTCGAGATTAAAGCGGCTCGATTGTCGGGAGATTTCG
>JAYUFI010000862.1:0-3725 GCA_043738805.1 Planctomycetaceae bacterium
AATCCCGACTCCGCAAACACGCCGAACGCACCCTCGACTCCCTCTGGACCCGCATCGGCCAACTCGTCTCCGAATTCCGCCCCGACGAATGCCGCAACGCCGGATACACTGTAAAATAACCACAAAAATGCTCTAGTGGTCTGGCACGTTGAAAAAGGCCACTCCCTAACAGTCGCAGTACGGCGTCATTTCGGCCTTCGGGATTTTGAAACATCTTTTATTTCATCGAGCGAGACAACGGCTCGACTTGCAAACGCGAGATGCGGAACCGGCTGAGCGTCACACCCAGAAACGCTGTCTGTGATTCCTGAATCGCCCAACGAGTCGGTGTCGAGAATAACTCAACGTCACCGGTGTATCGGAGCGACTCCTTACCATCGACCATCACGGAAATCGATTTGGCCGTAACACGGCATTCCACAGCCACCTTGCGTCCCGGCTCAAAAGAACCGCCCAGCGAACTGGTCACGAGCGAGACATCTTGTGAATCCTTGAGTTTGCCCAGCGAGTTCGTGTGTGCAATCCCGCCGCTATCGAGCGTCGCCACACATTGAGTCGTTCCCACCGGCAGGCCAATGACCAACGGGCCGCTGCCTGCTTCGCGCGTGACCTCCAGCAAGAGCCGGTACTCCTTGGGAAGCAGACCCGGCAATGCCAATTGAGCACACGTCTGAACTGGCGAAACCAAGTCCTTCGCATCGCGATGCCAGACTCCTTCGAGCGCATCGCGGCGAACGTCGATCTTGGCCAAGAGATCGCCTGATTCAACGAGAGTCTCGCCGCCCGTGGGGGACGATGATTTCTTCCCAGTCCCTTTCGACGCCTGAGATTTTTTCCCGGTGGTCTTGGACGTAGTGGCCGATTTGGCCGTGAGATTCTCATCGGCGGCATCCGTCGATTCTTTCGGCTCACCTCGAAACATCGCCGCCAGCAGAATCAAACTGCCAATTCCACCAACAATGCCGGCCAACACGAGACGGTTCTTCCACCATTCGGTCTTCCGATGTGCGTTCGTTGTTCGTGATTTCTTAGCCGTTGTTGAAGCCACGTCCCTGGGAAGCAAGGTGCGCGTGACTTGGAGGCTGGCAGTGTTCTCGGCGAGACCAGCGTCACCGATAATCAAAGTCTCTTCAAAAGCCGGTTGACTGCCGGCCGCAACGACGCCGGTCGGCCGTTGACTCGCAGGAGTCACACTCGTGGTCGGCTCCGAGAGATGTTTTAGAAATGCAAATGGATCGCTCGTGTCGCCGTCGCCGGGCACGAATGCCGGAGCCGGCGCAGCAACAAGGCATCGCTCCAGTGCGGCGATGACTTCGGCCATCGACTGAAACCGCTCCTCCGGCTTCTTCGCAACCATGCGGACGAAGATCGCTTCCAGCGCCAGAGGCACCGCCGGCAAGGCGGCTCGCAACGACGGAATTGCCGCTTCGCGGTGAGCCAACAGCTTCTTCATGACGGTATCGCCGTCGAACGTCGGTTTGCCGGTGAGCATGTAAAACATCGTGCAGCCCAAGCTGTAGATGTCGCTGCGAACGTCCGCATGTTTGGTATCCAGCGCTTGCTCCGGCGACATGTAGTCGATGGTTCCCAGGATCTGTCCCGTTCCCGTCAATTCCATCGACGCACCGAAGCCCGCCTCCATCCGCGCCAGCCCGAGATCCAGAACTTTGACGGCTCCCTTTTTATCCAGCAGCAAGTTGTGCGGCTTGATGTCGCGATGCACGACTCCCTGCTGATGCGCGTACTCCAACCCGCGAGCGGCCTGCACAAGACACTCGACAGTCTGCCCGACCGGAAGCGGGCCGCTCTTTTTCACGACTGATGCCAGGTCTGCTCCATCGACGAACTCCATCACCAGGAAGTGTGTCCCTTTGGCTTCATCCGCGTCGAACGCCGCAACAACATTGGGATGATGCAGCTTGGCCGCCGTCTTCGTGATGGCCGGAGACAACACCTTCAGTGCCACGATCCGTTCCATACGTTGATGCTCGGCCTTAAGCACCATTCCCATTCCACCCTGCCCCAATTTGTCGAGCAGCACATAATTGCCCAGGACCAGCGACTTCCCCTTGCCGGCATAGAGTTGCTCGGCCTGAAACTTGGTCAGCTTCTTCTGCTTAACCAGCTCGCGAGCGAGTTGCTCGCCGTCCTGGGGGCGACTGTTTTCAGGGATGGCGTTGAGCCATTTGCGCAAATCGAAATCGGGCAGCAGCCCACTGTCGCTGACATCGCGCACGAAGTCGTTCAGCGGTTTCGTTACGGTTTCGGACCTCCGACGGCGGGACCGAGCGGACGGACTCGGATGTTGCGGAACTCAACTTGAGTCGGATAGAGCTGCAAGCCGATGCGGCCTGACGGCCGGAGATCGGTCAGCGTGTGTTTCAACACGGCGATATCGTTGATCGTGAGTTGCAGTTGCTGACCTTGCAGATGGACTCGCACGCGATGCCATTGATTGGCGGGCACTTTCGGTGCGGTCTGTGGAGCGACCAGTCCAAACAGACTGCCGGTGCGACGATCCGCACCCATCGACGCGAAGGCCGGGGCTTCATCGTCGAGCAATTGAATCTCACGGAACTCGCTGCCGCTGATGTTTCCCTCAGGCCACGCTCGCAGAAAGATGCCGCTGTTGCTGCCGGGGCCGATCTTGTATTCCAACTCCAATTCGTAATCGGTGAACTCGCGATCGGACATCAGCCAGCCGTTGTCCCCCGTCGCGGTCTTGCCGAGCAGTACGCCGTTCTCGACGGTCCAACCGTTGACGCCCATTGTCTTCCAACCGGTGAGGTCTTTGCCGTTGAACAGCTCGAGCCAACCGGCATCGGTAGTCAATAGCTTGCCCGTTCCGGAAACCTCGCGCACCGTGACCGAGTGAAACGTCACGGCGCGGTCACTGGCCGACAAACCCAGATGCAGCGTGTCGCGCAGCGCATTGCGTTTGCCGATGTCGAGTCGCGTGACGGTCCCGCCCCAATCCACAAGCAGTTCGTCATTCAGGAATCCACGCACCGAGCCTTTGCGAACTTCCACACGCGAACGAAATCGGGCTTGGCCATTCTCCAACAGTTTCGGCCGCATCGCCGTTCCATCTTTGCGGTCGTTCAACATCGTACCATCCATGGATTCCAATCCCGCCTTGACTCCCGCGCTGAGTACCGAGTTGAGCACCCACGCAAATGAACGTGACTTTGAGGAGAGAATCTGCTCGACCGTGCCATTGCCAGATTTGGGAGTGAACTCGATTTCAAAGTCGTATTCCTCTGGCGGCTGATAGGGGAGTTGAACGCGCGGCGTGTTATTGAAGTCTCGGAGTTGCTTCAGCGTCAGCCCGTCAGCCTCGCGCGTCCATTCGCCGGCCAGAACATCTCGCTTGAGATCGACCAGCACGAGCAAATCCACAACGCGGACTTGAGATGCCACTGGGTTGGCTGCGGGGACATCGCCGGTCACCGTCTTCACACCGTCCCATTCGATCTTGCAATTGGGCAACGCTTGTTGCAGCTTGGCCACTCCGGCGGAGGTGACTTGCGTGTTACGCAATCCCAGAATCTTGAGGTTGGTCAGCGGTCGCAGATGCTCCAACCCCGCGTCGCTGACCGGTACGCCGATCACCAACCACAAAATGGTCAGTTTCTGAAGTGGGGCCAATCGTCGTAGTTGGTCATCACTGACTTGATACAGAACCAGTTCAAGACGAGAGAGCGTCGACAAGTTGGCAAGCGCGG
>JAYUFI010000863.1:0-1360 GCA_043738805.1 Planctomycetaceae bacterium
ATGAAGTCTCCGTTCCACCCTGAACTCGCCGACAGAAGTTTAGCGCCCTCGATTTGTTCCGCGAGCATCCCTTTGGCAAAAATTCACAAGCTCAGAGCGTCGCGTCACACTGCCACGAACATCGCGAATAACCCCGGACACCACGATTCTGAAAACGCGGCGACGCGAAAAACTCGTAGCACAGGCGGCTAGCATATGATTACACCGGCAAACGCGCAGGCGAGCCGCCTGTCGCCACGTTATTGCGAGTCTTGCTGAAAGACTTCGGCGATGACTTCTTCCAGCGGGCGGTCTTGAACGCTGACGTCTTCGATCTCGTAGCGGCTGAGCAACGCCGACAAAGTGTGCGGGATTTCGGCACGCGGCACTCGCAGTTTCAATCGCGGTGACTTGATGTCGAAGACGGTTCCGAAATGTTCCAACTCCGTCGCTGCGGGCAGCTCACCGGCGAATTGCAGTTCGATCACTTTGTGATGGCTGAACTGATCCACGATCGTCGCCAGCGGTCCGTCGTGCCGGATCAATCCTTGGTTGATAATGATCGCTCGGTCGCAGAGTGCTTCGACATCCTTCATGTAATGGCTGGTCAGCAGCACGGTGATCTGCCGCTCGCGTTGATAGTGCTTGAGAAACTCTTGCACCTTCCGCTGCGAGACGACGTCTAGCCCGATAGTCGGTTCGTCGAGCAACAACAAATCGGGGCTGTGCAGCAACGCGGCAATCAGTTCCATGCGCATCCGCTCGCCGAGCGATAACTCACGCACCGGCTGGCCGACGAGCTTGCGTACCTCCAACAGATCGGTCAGCTCATCCAGCCGTCGCTGAAAGGCATCCGGCTCGATGCGGTAGATCGCTTGATGCAGCCGAAACGATTCCTGCGCCGGCAAGTCCCACCACAGTTGGTTCTTCTGTCCCATCACCAGCGAGAAGCGTCGGCGATAAGCGATCTCCCGATTCCACGGCGTGAACCCCAGCGAGGTCGCTTCGCCGGACGTCGGATAGATCAACCCGCTGAGCAGCTTGAGCGTTGTCGTCTTCCCCGCTCCATTCGGGCCGAGGAACGCGACCATCTCCCCTTGGCGGATTGTGAAGCTGACGCCGCCGACCGCCGTCACCGTTTTGTATTCGCGGTGAAAAAGGCTGGTCATCGACGCCCACAAGCCCTCGCGTTTTTGAAACACGCGATAGACCTTCGTCAGATTTCGGACATCAATGGCAATGGGCGAAGCGGCGTCAGCAGACATGCCGAGCATGTTAGGAGCCAGCTCACGCACATTCGAGCCAGGCCGCCACCGTGAGGTTCCTCCATCCGCAGTTCGGCATTGCCATCCGTAGGAAGTCTCCGTATTTCAACGTCCCA
>JAYUFI010000864.1:0-3721 GCA_043738805.1 Planctomycetaceae bacterium
GAATCTTGCGGTGATTGAAAGATGGTCTCGCGACCGTTGACCGTGATCGTCCCTGCGTCCGCTCGATGAGCACCGCCGAGCACTTTCATCAGCGTGCTCTTCCCTGCTCCATTCTCGCCAAGCAGTGCGAGCACCTCGCCGGGCTGCAGCGTGAGACTCACTCCGCGCAACGCCTGCACGCCGGGAAACGACTTCACGATCTCACGCATTTCCAGCAACGGCGTTGTCATCGCTTCCATTTCGTAGCACGGTTTTCAAACGGTGTCGCCAACCAACGCCATCTATCCTCGCTATTCTGAGAGGCACGGTTTCAAAACCGTGCTATGAAAGTTGGCGAATCTCGTCGAACTTACTTCAACTCCGGATCAGCCTCCGCATCCGCCTTCTTGTAGAGGCTTGTCGGAATCAGCATCTGCGCCGGCAGCGTCTCGCCTTTCGAATGACGAACGATTGCATCGACAATTTGAATTCCCATCTTGTCGGGAAACTGAATTGGGTCCGCGTAAATTTTCCCTTCCTTGATTGCTTGCTTTCCTTCCGGCTGACCATCGAAGCCGACGATCTGCACCTGCTGAGTCTTGTTCGCTTTTTCTAACGCCGCTCGCGCGCCGAGTGCCGCCGGATCATTGATCGCAAAAATGCCGCGCAGATCGGGATGAGCTTGCAGCGAATCCTCCGCCGCCTTGTAGCCCATGTCCTTCGCTCCGCCGCTTTCGAGTTCCGTCACAATCTCAATCTTTGCCGCGCCGGAAGCGTTGTGTGCGTCGATGACTTCGGTGAAGCCTTTTACTCGGAGCAAACAAGACTCCGCTTGCTTGAAGTGCAACACGGCCACTTTGCCTCCCGCTTCGCCGAGTGCTTCGATCATCGCTTGTCCTGCCTCTTTGCCGCCGCCGTAATTGTCGGTGGCAATCTGTGTGGCAATTTTCACTCCCGGTTCGTTGCAGGGAATATCGACCGTGAAGACCGGAATGCCCGCTGCGTTCGCTTCTTGAATGACCGGAATGATCGACTTGGAATCACACGGACTGAGCACGATCGCGCTCACCTTCTTGACGATGAAGTCCTTGATCTGATTGCTCTGCTTGGCGACGTCTTTGTCACCGCTGACTACGATCGTGTCATAACCGCGTTTTAGTCCTTCGGCGGTGATGTTGTCGCCGATGACTTTGAAGAACGGGTTATCCAACGTGAGCAACGAAACGCCGATCGTTTGCTTCGGCTGGGCGACTTTTTCAGCAGATTCGGTGACCGGCTTTTCTTCCGGCTTTGCGCAACCAATCAAGCAAACAAGGAAACACGCGAAAACGGTGACGAGAGGTTGTTTCATGCGAATTGCGGTCCATCAAGAGAAGTGGATTTCGGAATCACGGGAGCTGCGGTAATGCGGCTGACTTCGAGCATTCAAGCATTGTGGGATGATTCTACAACTCGCGAGTGTCGCAGCAACCGAGCAACATTGAGTGTTGTCCGGGGGGGGCTGACGCCCAATGGCTCGCCTGTTTTGTTTTGCGAATCTTTTTGAGATCCCACTTGTAATGCGCAGCAGTGTATTATAGTCTTAATACACTGCTGCGGCGGTGGAGCGAACATGGCGAGCAACTTTCTGTTTCAGATTCATCCGACTTCAGGAGTGCCGATTTATCGGCAGCTCATGGAGCAGGTGCAGTCACACATTCATGCCGGGCGGTTGCCGGTGGATGAGATGTTGCCGTCGGTGCGGCAGATGGCGGAGGAGTTGCAGGTCAATCCGATGACGGTCTCGAAGGCGTACTCGTTGTTGGAACGAGACGGCCTGATCGAGCGTGTGCGAGGGCAGGGGATGCGGGTCAAAGCGGCGTCGCGATCGATGCTCCCGGTGAAGGATCGCCGGCAAATGATTCTGCCGTTGCTCGAACAAGTGGCGGCAAAAGCTTTTCAAGTGGGGCTGACGCGCGAGCAAGTGCTTGCGGCGTTGACTCCGTTGCTCAAGGAGCGTGGCGATGACTGACTCAGGTTCCGACAAATCAGGTTCAGGACCATCGGTCTTGGAAATGCGAGGCGTGACGAAACGGTTCAAAGAGAAGACCGTTTTGGATCAACTCGACTTCGCGGTCCCGCGCGGTTCGGTCACGGGACTGCTCGGCAAGAACGGAGCCGGTAAGACGACACTGCTGAAATGCGCGTTGGGTTTGCAGACTCCGCAAGCCGGGACCATCACGGTACTCGGCGAGGATTCGCGAGTGCTCAGCGGAGCGGCGAAGGCTCGGCTGGCGTATGTGCCGCAGGAGGTGAGTCTTTATCCGTGGATGAAGATTCGGCAGGTCGTCGCCTACACGGCGGCGTTTTATCAGCACTGGAATTCGCGGCTCATCGAGCGGTTGATCAAGGATTGGGAGATCAATCCGGAAGACAAAGTCGGGCCGCTTTCGACCGGGCAGTTGCAGAAGCTCGGCATCTTGTTGGCACTCGGACATGAACCCGAACTGCTGGTGCTTGATGAGCCGGTCGCGAGTCTAGACCCGGCGGCGCGTCGACAGTTTCTGGCGACGTTGCTCGACATCGCGCTGAACGGCGAACGGACGATTTTGTTCTCGACGCACATCACTTCGGACCTCGAACGAGTGGCCGATCGCGTGGCGATCTTGAAGGAAGGGCGGATTGTCTACGACGACGAGCTGGCGCAACTCAAAGATTCCGTGAAACGGCTGCGAGTGAGCGTGCCGAGCGGATTGCCGGATGATCTGCGTTCGCTTCCGGGAATGTTGCACTGCGAAGCGAACGGCAAGACAGCGGTCTTCAGCCTGCGTGGTTTTCAGACAGACTTGCCGGAGCGACTCGCTCGCGAATGGGCTGCGGAAGTGAGCGTTGAAGATTTGAACCTCGAAGAGATTTTCTTGGAACTGCATCACGAGTAAGGCATGCGCTCGCCGCGAATGTCTTGGTGAGCCGGGTGGCGTCAGCCTCCGGACAGTCCGAACAAATTTGTCCGGGGGCTAACGCCTCCCGGCTCACCAAATTGGTAGTGATGAAATGGGGGAAATCATGTGGCAACGTTGCAGACTGGTCGCGTTGACGTACGGCACTCGGAAACTGCTGTGGTTGGTACTGGGGTTTTATGTGCTGATCTCGATTCCGTTTTTCTTTATTGCAAACAGTCGCCCGGATCAGTTTGCGCGGGAGTTCGGGATGTTGTTCCCGAAGCTTTTCTTCCAGGCGTATGTCGCGTTCTTTTTCGGAGCACATTTGAAGCAGCAGTTCGCGAATCCACGAGCTCGGTTGATGCCGGGATTTGCGGGGCCGCATTTAGTTGTGTCGATGTTGATCTTCGTGACCACTGTGGTTTGGGCCGTTCTTCCTGCGGTCGGGAGTCCGTCCGTTTCGGTCTTGGGCTTTTCGGCGATCGCATTGCATCTGGGAGCGTTGGCGTTGCGGCTGGGTTGCAGCCCTGATCCGGTCGGCACAGCAGTTCTCTTTGCGACGATCGGTTTGCCGATGACGTCTGTGGGCCGAGCACTCGCGGCGGAAATCGCGATCGGTGCGGAACCTTTCTTGGCCATCGCGATGATCTCGGCGCATGTCGCGTCGCTTGCACTGTTGCTCAATCACTTGATGAAGCTGGACGAGGACGACCTCGATTACTCGAAGGTTCAAACCTTCAACGTGTGGGATTTGCGAGCATCCACTCAGCGGAACTTTCAGCGAAACGTTTCGCTCAGCAACAACTGGATGTTGAATCTGA
>JAYUFI010000865.1:0-3715 GCA_043738805.1 Planctomycetaceae bacterium
GCTCGTGGCGTTGCGATGTATCTCGCGAGTGGTACTGATGAAGTTTATGTGCGTGAGGAAGTCGAGTTACTTGGCCTAACGTCGTTCTTCGGCCAGCACATTTACGGGGCTCGCGATGACTACCAAAACTTTTCAAAGCAAATGGTCATCGAACGCATCTTGCGCGAAAATAACGCAGCGGGTTCAAAGCTGATCGGCTTCGGTGACGGCTATGTCGAGATCGACAACATCAAGACCGCTGGTGGCACCGCGATCGCAGTCGCCAGTGACGAGAAGAGCAAGAGCGGCAAGCCCGATCCGTGGAAGCGCGACCGACTGATCGGAGTCGGAGCGGACATCGTCGTGGCGGATTATCGCGACTCGAAGATGCTGCTCGATTATTTGTGGCCCAAGGAGTAGCGCGGCGAAGCCGCAATGTGGCACGACGCTCCGCGTCGTGAATCGCGACGCGGAGCGTCACGCCACAATCTTACAAAATTAACCAACGACCAATTCTTCGCCTTCTTCACGCTGGCTCAAAGCGTCCGTCCGGGAAGCGGCGCATTCCGATCTCGGCGTAGGTTGGCGGAACAGAGAAGACTTGCAGGCGAACTGTTTGATCGCCGACGAGCCCGGCGATCGTGATGAACGATCGCGCCCACGACGATCGTGTGTCGCGTGGTGACGGGAACGCGCTCCAAACGAGTTCGGTCACCTTGCTGTAGTGCGCCATAAGTTGCTGAATGTCGAATTCGAAGTTGATGTGGCGAGTTTCGCCGTCGCGGCGTCCGCCGACGATTTCGTAAGAGCCCAGATACAAACCGACAACCCACGCACCTTCCGTGAGATTGCAGTCGAAGCCCACGCGAGCAACTCCGATCAGCGGGTCAAAGAGGTCGGCGATGCAATCAATGAAATGCGTGAGCCATTCCGGGCGGGATTCCTTTTTGGGGCGATCCTGCTCCTCGGTGTCCAGCTTTTGCAGGAAGTGCTCAATGGGAAGATGGTGTTGGCTCACAGTCTGGCTCCGAGTTGCGTCGTCGTTCGGCCAAGGTCACGTGAGATATCGGGGCGTGGACCCCTTGGCCTTCCCACGAAGTGTGCCTCATGAAATTCTTCGTGCGGGCTTTTGATGCACGAGTCGCAAGATACCGGCATTACGGTGTCTCGCGGCAACAGCCGTGACGGTCAGTCTAGTCGAGGCCGTTGTTCGGGATTGGCAAGGTATGCGGAGAGAACAGCGACAGGAAAAAACGATCAAGAGGGACGCGCGGGGAAACCTCGAATCGCAAACGTCATAGCCCGAACATCCACCTCGAAAACCTCAATCGAATCAGTTGAATCGACCGGGCGAATTCTCGCAGACGTACCGTTTCAACGATGCAATCGAATCGCGGAAACTCAAAAGGTGCCGTCGTTGAGTAGATCGTCGTCGGTGATCATGCGATGGCCACGTTCGGCGAGCACCTTCAAGGCCATGTCGAGATCGTCGACGGATAACGCGATCGCTCCGTTGCCGTGACCCCGATAGATCAGCGGGTACGTGTAATGAATGTTGACCTCGGCTTGCAGCAGCGACGAGCAGAGCGTCACAAACGGCTGATCCCCTTCGGGCAGCTCGACCCCAATCACGTCACTTTCAAAGAATGCAAAACCAGACAGATTGAGGACTTCTCGGCCTCGATCAAACGAACTGAGCACAATTCGAGCAAACGCCGAGTCGTGGGAGTCGACAATGCACAGCGCCACAATTCGTAGGTCATGACGTTCAAAATGTCGCAACAAATCACGTAAGCGACCAATCCGGTTTTCCAGAAAGACACAGAACTGCCGCAGGCAGGGCCATTCTTGGTCGCGAGCCGTGGCGTCCGCGATCCCCAGTCCGTCAAACTGCATGGCCATGAGATTGTTCTCGCATCCGTGACTGAGGGACATTGCCGCGTTGGAAAGGAATTTGGTCGCGGCATCAACGAGTTGTTGCGCTGTCGCTCGATGTGATATCACCCGCCCGTGAGGCTGCGTCTCTCGCGAAAGCGGCGGAGTTGTACCCCGATTCGACAAAATGCGTCAACAAGTGAGCTCACGATGATCCGCACCTGCCTCTTCGACATGGGCAATGTTTTGGTGTTTTTCTCGCACGATCGCATGTGTCAGCAACTCGGCCAATTGTGCGGTCGAAGTGGCGAGGAGATACGCCGTCTATTGATCGACTCTGGCGTGCAATGGGACTACGAACGGGGACGACTCGATCCCGCGCAGTTTCAAGAATGGTTTCAAGCGGCGACTGGCTGCCAAGTCCCGCTTGCAGAACTCAACCGCGCGGGAGCCGATATTTTCTGGCCCAATGAGCCGATCGTTCCTGTCTTGGATCAGCTAAAAAATCTGGGGATTCGTTTGGTACTACTCTCAAACACTTGCCAAACGCACTTCGATTGGATTTGGGAGCACTACGATGTGCTGCAACGATTTGACGCTCACGTGACATCCTGCGCTGTCGGTGCGGTCAAACCAGAACCCACGATCTATCAAGTGGCTCTTGAGCAGATTGCCTGCCAACCATACGAGTGTTTCTACACTGACGATATTTCCAACTACGTCGAAGCTGGTCGTCAGCACGGCTTTTCCGCTGAGGTTTTCACCGATATACCGAGCTTGATCCTGCATCTCCTTGAACGAGGACTTGTCATTCCTTAACGCTCAGTGAGCATCAAAAGGGAGTCGCTTGCAAAGAGGTTGGTCGCTACTACAATCCCGTGTCCCATTATCAGTCGAGATTTTGGCGGAACATCAAAGAACAATAGAGCTTTCACAAAGCGAGTGAGATTCAGGAGAGACGTGCATGGGGCGGTACACGGGTCCGAAGGCGCGCATCAATCGCCGTCTGGAGCAGCAGGTTTACGAAAATTCGGGCGCAATCAAGGCGTCGGAAAAACGTCCGCAGCCCCCTGGACAGCACATTCGCAAAAAGAAGCTCTCGACCTTCGGTCAGGGCATGCGTGAAAAGCAGAAGATTAAGTATTATTACGGACTGCGTGAGCGCCAGCTCCGCCGCTATTTCAACGAAGCGCGTCGATTGCCCGGCAATACCGGCGAACGTCTGATGGTGATGTGCGAACTCCGGCTCGACAACATCATCCGCCGTTCCGGTCTGACTCGCACTCGCTTGCAAGCCAGGCAAGGTGTCGTGCATTCGCACTTCCAACTTAACGGTCGAACGGTCAGCATTCCTTCGATGTTGCTCAAGCCGGGTGATGTGATTCGCATCCGCAATCGCCACAACTTGCAGAAATACTATCAGGAACTTGCTGGAAACAACTCGTCGGAAAAGTGCGACTGGCTGGCCCTGGACGAGAAAGCTTTGGAAATTCGAGTGACTGGGATGCCGACTGCTACTGACGTCAGCCTGCCGGTCGATGTCGGCCAGGTCGTTGTGTTCCTTTCTCGATAGTGGCGAGCGAAAATTACGACGAGCCATCACGTGCAAAACGTGATGGCTCGTTTCGTTTTGTGAGGCAGTCTTGCAAGTTCGCTGCTGCGCATCGGACTTTGACCTGCTGAATTTTGCCTCGCGAGGGACGCGCGATGTCAGACCAACGCTTTCCGGCCGTCTTGCTCTTTGGAATGCCTGGTGTGGGCAAAGGAACGCAGGGCAAGTTGCTCGGAGAAATTCGGGGCATCTTTCATCTATCAACCGGAGAAATCCTCCGCTCGCTGCCTGACGATCACGAAGATGGCC
>JAYUFI010000866.1:0-3714 GCA_043738805.1 Planctomycetaceae bacterium
ATTGAAGTTCCGCGACGATCTCGGTCGCACGCGAGAGACCTGACTGATACTTCTCCGGCTCGCGGACTTTGTCCAACGCTTCCGGAGCAATCGCCAGCACAGCCGCGATCGCTCGATTCCGGCGGACCAACAGTTCGTCGGCGGCCAGCGGCTGTAAGTCGCCGAACTTTTCGACCGCCTCGGCGTACTTGCCGTTCTCCATCAACGCAATGGCTTCGTTTTTCAACGCAATCGCACGCAGCGGATCAGCGGCAGCCCCAGCAACTCCTCCCGGAGGAACCTCTCCTGGTCCAACCGGAGCGGGTGCGACACGAAGCCACATAACTGCTCCAATCGCGATCACAATGACTAGCGTGCCCAAGATCCAAACCACTGGCGAACCAGTCTTTTGATCGCGTTCCGACATCGCATGAACTCCATCGTTTTGTAGGACGGGCACTCTTGCCCGTCGCGTGACGGGCAAGAGTGCCCGTCTTACTTGTTTGCCCTTAACTCGCGACCGGCAATAAACCCAACTCCGTTGCGATGCCGCGCATCGCTGCGATGCAAAACAGCATGTGTTCGTCGAGGTCTACGCCGAGATCTGCCGCTCCGTTGGTAATGTCGTCGCGATGGACCGACGCGGCGAATGACGCTTGCTTCATTTTCTTACGGATGCTTTTCGGTTCGAGTTCGACAAGCCGATTGGGACGAACCAGCGCGCAGGCGGTGATGAAACCGCAGAGTTCATCGCAGGCATACAAAGTCTTGTCGAGCCGCGAGAGGCGCGGACAATCGGTCAGGTAATCGGCGTGCGACTTGATCGCATAAATCACTTCGACGGGATAACCGCGCTCCTGCAAAATCCGCGAACCCTGCAATGGATGATCCGGCGGATTCGGCCAACGTTCGTAATCGAAATCATGCAGCAGCCCGACCGTGCCCCACTTGTCTTCATCCTCACCGAACTTGCGAGCATACGCCCGCATCGCCGCCTCAACGGCCAACATGTGCTTGATCAGACTGTCGCTCTGGGTGTACTCGCGAACGAGTGCGAGATCATCGGCGCGGCTCATGAAACTTCCTCAACTCGGAAATAAAACATCTCTCAAACATCCCCACTGAGCTTGCCTCAGTGGTTCACAGGCTTTTGCACTACGCGATGGTGGGCGATACGGTACTCGGCGACTTTGCCTCTCGCCACTCGTGCGAACTTGAGCATCTTTCATGAGCACCTCCGTTAGCCGTCCCAGCGAAAATCGAACATCCACCAGTTGGCTGCTCCGTGTGAAAGCGCGCGACCCGCAAGCGTGGCAGCGATTGACTGAGTTGTATGGGCCGCTGGTCTTTCACTGGGGACGTCGTCACGGGTTGTCTACAGAAGACGCCGGAGACTTGATGCAGGAGGTCTTCGGCGCGGTCGTGGCGGCCATTGATCGCTTCTTGCACGCACCGGATCAAGGAACTTTTCGCGGCTGGCTGTGGACGATTGCTCGCAACAAATTGTGTGACCACTTCCGTCGAGAAGCCCATCGCGAAGAGGCTGCTGGCGGAACAGAAGCGAGGTTGCGATTGTCGTCGATTCCGGAAATCTGGTCCGACGATTCGCTGGAAATGACTGACCGCAACGAACTTCAAAAACTCTTTCGTCGAGCACTCGATCGCGTCCGCTGCGAGTTTGAAGAACGGACGTGGCAAGCATTTTGGCTGACAACGATCGATCTGCGTGACACGTCGGATGTTGCCGCGGAACTGAGTCTATCAACGAACTCTGTCAGACAAGCGAAGTCGCGAGTGCTGCGGCGTCTACGGCGGGAATTGGGAGACTTCAGCGAGTAGCAGCGGGAGACTCGTTTAGGAAACGCAATGGGACTCATAGGACTGATGAGCTAGATGTCGTATGCCGGTCCTATCCGTGGCATTTGTCCCATCGGTCCCGTGAAATGCACGCGTTCCTGCCCCGATCGCCAGACTCCCCCCAAAAAGTCGTGTCGCGCGGTTCCGTTATTATCCGTGGGCCACGTGTGTGGCGAGTGATTCGCGACTCGAAAAGGTGATGTCATGTCAAATGCTACGTGCTTTGATTCACGGATGCTGAAGGACTACTTGCTTGGAAAACTGCCGGATGAGCAGAGTGATCTGATCTCCGCTCACCTGGAAGCCTGCCTGAATTGTGAGGCAACCGTCGCGCAATTGGACCGAGCGAGCGACACGCTGACGGACGGCCTGCGACTCCCGGTTGCAGCGTTTGTTGGAACGGCGGAGCAGAGTTCCGATGTCGCATTGAAACAGGCGCTCTCGCAAGTGCAGTCGATTGAACTTCCGTGGAACTCAACACCGATCTCACAAATGGAAGCGAGCAGTGCGACCCGCAGTCGGCAGCGTGATTCGTTCGCGGGGCACTCGCCGGTGCTGCGGGATTATCGTTTACTGGAGCCGATCGGCTCCGGCGGAATGGGTGCCGTTTACAAAGCGGTGCATACTCGACTGGATCGGCTGGTTGCGGTGAAGCTGCTGCCGGCGAGACGTCTCGGAGACGAGCAAGCAGTTGCGCGGTTTCAACGGGAGATGCGCGTCATCGGGCAACTCAGTCATTCGGCAATCGTGCAAGCAACCGACGCGGGCGAAGTCGATGGGACGCATTTCCTCGTCATGGAGTATGTCGAGGGACTCGATCTCAACCGGATTGCGAAAGCGTGCGGAACGCTGTCGATCGCAGATGCCTGCGAAGTCGCTCGGCAGACGGCGCTCGGTTTGGAGTACGCGCACCAGCAAGGGATCGTGCATCGAGATATCAAGCCATCAAATTTGATGTTGTCGTTCGTGGCTCCGCCTTTAGGCGGTGCTGCGGAAAGTATCAGTCAACGACGACCACCGCCCGAAGGCGGAACTACGAACATCAAAATCCTTGATCTCGGTCTCGCGCTGCTCAGCGGCGAACAGGCTCCGGTGGATGAACTAACGACGGTCGGCCAACTCATGGGGACGCTCGATTACATGGCTCCGGAACAGTTGGAAGACTGCCATCAAGTCGGGCCGCGAGCGGACATCTATGCGTTGGCGGCGACGTTGTATCGGCTACTGACTGGCTCGGCTCCGTTCGCGAAGGAGGATCGCAAGACGCCGCTGCAAAAGCTGCGCGCGTTGGCCACGTTGACCGTGATGCCAATTCGCGAACGTCGTGCTGACATCCCGGAAGAGCTGGCGTCCGTCATTGATCGGGCGTTGCAGCGAGATCAAGAGCTGCGTTTCGCATCGATGCACGAATTCGCCGCCGCACTCGCGCCGTGGTGCGCGGGACATGATTTGGGACGGCTTGCGCTGAAAGCCAGTCAATTGGCGGAACCGCTGCCCGATGCGCCGACCAATTGGCAATGCTCGCAGATTGGCGAACGGCAATCGCGGAAATCACTGTCTATGTCAGTTCCCCACGGTGAGCCGGAGGGCGTTAGCCCCCGGACGAGTGTGATGGTCCGGGGGCTGACGCCACCCGGCTCACCGGATGACGTGGGGAGTCAAATCGCGACTACAAGATTACTGGCAGGAAGCGGGCAAGCGATTCAACAACCGCCGCGACGCAGGCTTGGTCTCATCGCGCTCGCGTTGATATTGCTCTTGGCGTTCGGCATTGTGATCACAATCGAAACCAACAAAGGTCAGCTCATCGTCGAAAGCGTGAGAGACGGTGTTGACGTCCGTGTGAAACGCTCCGGCAAAGTGGTCGAGAGTTTGGAG
>JAYUFI010000867.1:0-3713 GCA_043738805.1 Planctomycetaceae bacterium
TCAACCGGCTGCTGGCGGTGGGCGATGTTGATTGGCGGCTGACGTCAAAGCTGTTGTTCGGAATGGGGACCGACTCGTTCCAGAATATCGCGGTCGCAGAACTGCGTGGCGGAGCATCCGCGAATCGTCTGAACGCGGCGAAGTTCAACGGGCAGGTGACGCTCATTGGCGGTGACGGCGATGACACACTCATCGGCTCGGATCAAAACGACGTGCTGATTGGCGATGCGGGAGACGATCAACTCTTTGCGAAAGGTGGCAACGATTCGCTCACCGGAGGCGATGGGCACAACTTGCTCGGCGGCGGGCCTGGAATTGATCGCGTGGTTGAATCAGGCGACGTGGACTTCGTGTTGACAGCTCGTCAGTTGAGTAGGACGGGCACTCTTGCCCGTCTGGTCGATACGACAAATGGCGGTGAAGTCACGTCGGAAGTGACGGGCAAGAGTGCCCGTCCTACGGACCTGTCGAGTATTGAGGAAGCGGAACTCACTGGCGGCGATGGGAACAATCGTATCTCGGCGAAGAAGTTCGGTGGCGTGGTGACTCTTCGAGGTGGCGCGGGCGACGACACGCTTGAAGGTGGCAACGGTGCCGACCTGTTGGACGGCAGAGCGGGACGAGATCGGCTGTTGGGCCGAGCGGGTGATGACACGCTGCTGGGCGGCAGCGAGAAAGATTTGCTCCTCGGCGGCGACGGAAATGATCAGCTCAATGGTGGTGATGGAGCAGACGTCTTGAATGGCGAGGCGGGTGCGGATCATTCCATGGGCGAGGCGGGGAACGACGTGTTCGTCGGCGACTTGGCAAACGACACACTCGACGGCGGCAGCGGCTCCGATGCTGTGACTTTGTCGTCAACAGGCAACATCACTCTGACCGATGCCGCACTGACCTGGACGGCAACAGCTTCTTTGAGCGGGATCGAACAGGCAAATCTGCAAGGAGATGTGGGAGCACAACAGCTTGATGCGTCGGTGTTCTCTGGCGACGTCACGCTCGACGGCAGCACCGGAGCAGACACGTTGTTGGGCGGTCGCGGCGATGACGTTTTGAAAATCGAATCGCTGAATACAGCGACCGTTGATGGTGGTGCGGGACTCAACGTGCTCCGTCCGTCGGATCGTCCGGTCAACATCGACTTGACTGGCTCAATGCCCAATCTCAAACGGATCAGCCGGCTCAACCTGACCGGTTCGGAAATCGTCAATGTGACGATCAACGCCCAGCAGTTCGTGTCGCAATCCGGAAAGAACGAGCGCCTGAAATTGGACCTCGACTCGGACGATCGCATGATCGTGGCCGATCCGTACTCGCATGTGGCTCCCTCGCACGATGGGTTGCAACACGTCCGAAGTGGTGGAAAGGGACTGGACGTTTCAAACGGGACGCTGGTCACGCTCGCGGCACCGGTACAGGCACGAATGCCAACGGGCTTTGTCTCGAACGGCCTATCGGCTGAGAACTTGGGCAACGGACAGGCTCCGCAGGTCGCAGACCTCAATGGTGATGGGGCCGCAGACATCGTTCGCGGTGACGGGCAGTTGTTTTGGAATGATGGCCAAGGAAACTTCGTGGCCGACACACACGCACCCATTGGGCATGTCGTGATCGGTGATGTTGATGGCGACGGCGATCAGGATATGGTCACTGACCAAGGTCAACTGTTGCAAAACGACGGAGCTGGCCACTTCACAAGCAGCATCGCTACGGCAATACATGGTGAGATTGTCGCACTGCGCGATCTCAACGGCGACGGCGTGCCGGACTTGGTGATGTTTGATGGAGCAACGTACCAATCAAATTGGCGGAGCTACTCCACTGAAAGTTTGGTGGTTCTTATGAACGACGGAGCCGGTCAGTTTCATGAAGTCCAACGGTTTGACGGGGTTCCAAGAAACGGTCATGCAGTGTCAGTGGTTGATATCGACGCTGATGGAGACCTCGATTTGTTTCAGTCAGGATTCACCGCGGCCAAAACTCGACTGTGGCTGAACTCCGGTGACGGACACTTCACGCGCTCGCATCGCAGCCTCTTTGGTGACGGCGTTGGATCGGTGGAATGGGGCGACGTCGATGATGACGGCGACGTCGATGCGCTGGTCTATGATTCCTACGGGAAATGGTCGTGGTGGATGAACTCCGCTGGTGTATTCACAGCGAACGGCCAACGAGTCAACTCGATTGTCGGAGGGAACATCTTGTCTGTGACGCCTCTCGACATTGATGGTGACGGCGATTTGGACCTTGCTGTCACACGATTGAATCAGAGCGGCAAAGTGCTGCTGAATCAAAATGGAGTGCTAAAGGATTCCGGCCTTCGATTCGGACAGCTCGATACTTCGCGATTTGCAACCACGACGTATGCGGCAGACTTCAACGGCGACGGAGCACCGGACCTGCTCGCGGGAGACAGCAGTGGGTTTGCGGTCTTCCTGAGTCACAATGCCACTGAGTTGTGATTCACCCGGCGGAGCGTGGTCAACTTCGGCAGCGGCGACGACTCGATGTCACGCTCAAGATGAGCCGTTGCAGTCGTCTCAAACGCCGCAGAACTCAATGACCGCTTCATTCGCAAGCTGAATTCGTCTGCGTTTTGAGCACTTTTGCCAACCAAATTGCATTACGACAAATACGGCAGGCAGAGTCATCTTAGGTTCGCCCAACTCCGCAGTTATCCAGAGTTCCGGTTGTATGGTATGTAATGTCACAGACGGTTCTACCCAACTTGCCAGTTTTCCGGATGGTCCGGACTATTCGTGTGACATCACGTTCACTCAACCTGTCGGTTGTCGTGGTTCGCTGAACGAAGAAGTCAAAGGACTTAAAGGACATCGCACCGGTATGTCGAAAATAGTGGGCAGACAGTTGGCGACGGAACGATTCACTGAACCGCGTGAAGCGATTGTCACACGGTTCCGGAAACGAACGCCGACACAGGGGGGCTTGCTGCTGGAGGTTCTTGAGTGAGCGATGAGGTGACTTCACCAATTCGCTCATTGAGGAATCTCACTGCTGCCGGTCGTAGGCGATTGCGGTCGAGCTGCTTGGTTGCTCACCCCCCCATGTCGTAAGGGAGTTTTCAGCAGGATCGGAACGGAGTCAGTGGAAGATTCCTGCGTTCAGTCGTACTGGCGATGGCGGAGCCATCTCCACTGGAACAAAACCCTGAGACAGCCCCAACCCAAGTCACGGTGGGTATCTCGAAAGCCCCGAAGGCTAAGAAGTACCGACCATCGTTCAAGGGGGGTGTCGAAGTGATAACCAAGGTTTCACCTCGACACAGAGTATGTGATTGGAGCCCGCGATGAAGACGATCTTCACTACTGGTCAGGTAGCAAAGATCTGTAAAGTTGCACCCCGTACTGTGAGTAAGTGGTTCGATTCAGGCCGCCTCCGCGGCTATCGAATTCCCGGCTCTCAAGACCGGCGCATCCCGCGTGAACACCTCATTCGATTCCTCAAAGAGCACGGTATGCCATTGGGCGAGCTCGAAGATGAAGCGATGGGGAAGGTTTTGATTGTCGGTGCCGACCAAGTGATCCGCGGCAGCCTCAACGAGATGATGGGCTCAGATGAGTTCAAGCTCGAGACGGCTCAAAGCGGATTTGAGGCCGGGATTCAGGCAGAGTCATTGCATCCGGATTGCGTGGTCGTTGACTTCGCAATGGGACGCAGTGACGCCCTGATGATCGCTGCAAACCTGCGGAAAA
>JAYUFI010000868.1:0-9803 GCA_043738805.1 Planctomycetaceae bacterium
TTCCGGCGCACTCGAATACCGGGGGGCTGACGCCGCCGCGCTCGCCAAAGCGTTCGCTGTTTCAAAGACACGCTGCGGACCTGACGGCTTCGGTCCGCCGTGGGCTGAGTGAATCGTCGCCATCGAAATCACTCCTGAATGAGCAACCAACGTTGACCGCTGCGGAGCCGACCATCGCGGTTGTCGAGAATCACATCGACGCGGACAAGTCCGCTTTCAGCGTGCGTGACGGGCGACACAAATTCCACGTCGGCAGCAGTCGGCTTGTCGTCATTCGCCGTTTGCAGTTTGACGCGATCAGACTTGTTCAAACGCAATGACTGCTCCGCCGGGACATAAAACTTCACGCGCAGCCGATCGAGCCGCACGACCGTAAACAGCTTCGGATCGGCTCCGGAAACGAATTCACCGGGATCGCGATGAATGTCGGTGACGACTCCGTCCAGCGACGCGCGGATCGTCCGCTGTCGCAATTGAGCATCGATCTTTTTCACTTCGAGCCGATCAGCCGCGAGCGTTTCTTCCGCCGCTTTCAACTTCGCGTTCGCGAACTCGACGTCCGCTTTCGCACGCGCGAACTCTTCACGACTGCCGCTACCGGAGCGGTTCAATTCGGTCAACGCGGCGAGCTTTTGTTGACGCAGTTCGATCTCCGCTTTCGCCGCATCGAGCGCGGCTGTCGATTGAGCTTTGAACTGAGCGATCTCCAACGAAGCCTTGAGTACTTCGTCATCCAGCACCGCCAGCACGTCACCCTTCTTCACCGCTTGACCGAGTTCAACTCGCACCTCTTGCACGATCCCCGCTTCAGAAGCAGCGATCTCAATTGTCTGATACGGCTCCGCGAAACCTTCGAGCGTTCGCCGTTCAATGCGGTTCGCACCGCTGATGAAAACGAGTGCGAGCATTAACACGGCCCCACTGAGCTTGCCTCGGTGGCTCGCGGGCTTTTGCACTACGAGAAGCGGCATAGCGGTTGAATCAGTTCGTAGTGCAAAGGCCCGTTTCCACCGAGGCAAGCTCGGTGGGGTTTGCGCGTTTTCGGTTCGTTTGCGACCGCTCATCATTCCGCCTCCCCCATCACGTTCGCGAGGATGTCGTCCAGCCAACGATCGTGTTCGACCATTTTGCGACGGAGCCGAAACGCATCGGACTCGGCAGCATGTTGCAACGTCGTGATCAGCGGCCCGTAGCTGTCGTGAACCTCGCCGTCTTTGCCGGCAGTGCGACAGAATTTCTTACTCAACTTCGGAGCGAATCGTTGCAGCAAACCATCGTCTGCCGAGACGAAGAAGCGACTGAAACCGAAGTCCCCTTGCCGACCCGCTCGACCGGCCAATTGACGATCGACTCGCCGCGCTTCGTTCCGTTCGACGCCGATGACAAACAGTCCGCCGACCGCGAGTGCTCGCTCATCCGGTTTGATGTCGGTGCCACGACCGGCCATGTTGGTCGCGACTGTGATCGCTCGATATTGGCCCGCTCGCGCGATGATTTCTGCTTCGTCCGCGTCTTGCAGGCCGTTGAGTACTTGATGCGGAATACGAATCGCATCGAGCAACATCGAGAGGACATTGCTGTCGCCGATCGTTCGCGTCCCGACGAGCACCGGCTGACCGCAGCGATGACGTTCCATAATTTCGCCAACGATTGCGCGGAACTTGGAATCCTTCGTCGCAAAGAAGCGATCCGGCAAATCGACGCGCCGACAGGGACGATGTCGCGGAATCAGAACCGTCTTCAAACGATAGATCGCGTCGAACTCTTCGTCGGCAGTCTCGGCGGTTCCGGTCATGCCGCAAATCGACGAATACAACTGATAGAACCGCTGCCGAGTAATCCGAGCGGCGCTCGCTCGTTCGTTCGTGATCGCCGCACCGACGAACGCTTCGATCGCTTGATGCAGTCCGTCGCGCCATGTTCGTTCGGCAAAAATGCGTCCGGTCTTCTGATCGACGATTTGCACTTCGCTATTGCGAACGACGTAATCAACTCCTTGCTCGAACAGGAACCGCGCTTGCAGCGCATTGACGATGTATCGGTCCCACGGACGACGCAGTTCGTCGATCGGATGTCGTGCGAGCCAGTCAAACACGTGCGAACGTCCTGCGTCCGTCAGCCGCACTTCGCGGTTCGGCACGTCGAGATGAAAGTGATCACCGCGAACAAGGTCCGCTGCCAAACTGCGAGCAGCGAGATAGGGCGTCGGCAACGCCAGTCCGTCGTCACCCTCGCTGAGGATCAACGGCGTCATCGCCTCATCGATCAACACGCTGTCCACTTCGTCGATAACGGTGAAGTCGCGATGCGTCTGCAAGATCGGCGGCGCAGCACGCTCGCGACCAGAAAGAGCGTCGAGCAACTCACTGCCGAGCGAATCTTGCGGCCGATTGCGGAGCGTCAGTTGATCTCGCAGATAGTCGAAGCCGAACTCATAGCCGGTGCCATACACGACGTCGGCTTGATACGCCTTCTTCTTCCCCGCGAGATCATTGCGCTCCGGCAACAACGACACGCTGACGCCGAGCATTTCGAGAGCCGGTTGAATCTGCTTGCGATCTCGCTGTGACAAATAACTGTTCGGCGTTGCGACGTGAGTCTGCCGTCGGTTGATCCACGACAAGAACGCCGGGATCGCAGCGACGATCGTCTTTCCTTCGCCGGTCGCCATCTCGGCGACATGTCCCGAAGCGAGAACCAGTCCCGCGAGGATTTGCTCGCCGTGATACTTGAGTCCGCGCACACGCCGCACTGCTTCGCGAACGAGCGCCGCTCCGGCGACCTGTTGTGCGGCTCGTTGTTCGACACTGGTCGTCGGCCCGATCTGTTCGGATGATTCTCGCAACGCAGCGGCGAGATCACGCAGCTCACGATCGGAAGCAGATTCCAATTCCGTCGCGCGATGCCGAGTCTGTCGCACAAGTTTCGTCTCTTGCCGCGACGGATCGCGCACACGAGCCGTGTTTCGCCAAAACGCGAACCGTCGGCTGGGCGGGGCATCAATGTCAGTGATCGTGTCGAGGGAGTTCACGTTGTGGTCGGCATCCAATGCGACAAGTGAGCGAGCGTTGTCAGACGCCACATCACCCCACCGAGCTTGCCTCGGTGGATTCGGGCTTCTGCACTACGCAATGAAGACTGACTTCTACAGAAATTTCGAGTGAGACACGCCGTAGTGCAAAAGCCTGACTCCACCGAAACAAGCTCGGTGGGGTTGGGAACATTACGTTACTTGCTGCGGAATAATTTCTCGCGCCACGACGTGCGAGCCGGAACACGTTCGCCGCCGATCGTTCTGAGCGCGGGACCGTCGGTCGGTTCTTCAACATCACGAGGACTCGGAGGCAACGTTCGGTCTGGCTGTGGAGCGAATGGCGTCGGGACCGGGTATGAGCGACCGTCGCGCATCGTCTCCGTGGCTTGGCCATGTTTATCGACGACGATCGTCGGCAAGTCATCGACGCACGCTCGGCCCCACGAGACTTGTTCGGTTTGCAGGAGTTCGCCGGTCGCCTTCTTCACATTCCACAGTGCAAGGTTGTAGGTCACATGCGCGGTGAGAAAGTTGAACTCGTTCAACGCCAACCGATTTTGTGCCTGCAACAAATTGTCGAGCATCAGACTGGCGGTGCCGTCTTCGCCCGGCAGGTGTTCCCAACGCTTTTCGAGATAGTCCAGTTCGACCGTGCTCGCGTTCATTGCTTGCGACTGCGACATCATTTCCGCTTGAGCCGTTTCGACTTCGCGGACAGAGACTTTGACTTCGAGCTGCAACGTGTTGAGCGTTGTTTGGTATTGATTGCGAAGCTGACGCAGTTCGAGTTCTCGGCGTTCGAGCCGCGCTTTCGGAGCGCGATTACCCAGCGGCATTTCAAACTGCATCCCGACCGTGTAACCGGGGCGGCCTTGATTGAATTGATTGTCGTAAGCGTTGAACGGATTCGTTTGCTGCAATCCGGCGGAGTATGCCTCGGTGACGAGATTCAGCATCGGCAGGACTTCGTTCTTCGACATATTCAGCCGTGTGCAACCCGCTTGAATTTGTCGCAACGCTTGATTGACCTCCGGTCGCGTTTGCGCCGCGGTACACAATGCCAATCGCATATCGAGCGGAATTTGGTCGATCGTCGGGACGTCAACCGGCAGCAGTTCCACGCTGTGGTAATCTCCGAATGCGGGATCGTTGACGAGCGCTCGCAAGCGATCCTCCGCGTTCTTGACTCCCATTTCGGCGCGCAAGACTTGCGAACGTCGCGAGCCGACTTCGGCCTTCGCTCGCAAGACCTGACTCTTGACCGTGTCGATGTGTTGCCGTTGTTTGAGCTTGGCTAACGTGTCCGCCGCGCGCTTCAACGATTGCAACTTCTGCGCGAGGTTCGCTCGCTCCAGGTACAAACCCCAATAAGCCCGCAACGTTTCCAGCAAATGCGATTGAAGCTGGCGCGAAAATTCATCGGTCGCGATGTCGGTATCCAACTGAGCCAGAACGATCAGACTTTCGTTGTAGACCTGCCCGCTGCCACGCAACAGCGGATGCGTGTAGCCGATCGCCATTCGCGCGGTTCCCTGCGGCGACGGCTTGAAGAAGATCGAGTTCGTGTCTTGCCAGCCGAACTGTTGGCTCAACTGCAATGTGCCACCGTCGCGAGTTCGCTTGCGCAACCCGCCCTGCGTCGTGGCTTGTTGGTTGACGTAGCGTTTCGAGTTGTTGCCGACGGTCAGTGTGTTGCCGACGGGGTCGTTGAGGTCTTGCCATTTGGAATCGAGAAACGCGGTCCAGTCGAACGCGGCATCCGCTTCGGTGATCGACGTCTCACGAATCAACGGCAGATCGCTGAAGACTTTGACCTGCGAGGAACAGCGCAGCGTGCGGACCATCAACTCTTCCACGCTCAACGGGAGCGATTCGGTATTCGGTCGCATCGGCGACGTGACGAAAATCGACCACCACGGATCGCGAATGCCTTGCACGTCACCCCAGTCGTCATCGAGAGCCTGCCGTTGTGGCTGGTTCTGATGCGGCGTGTAGTTCTGCGACGGCCATGACTGTTGCGGCTGCGAGTAAGTCGGGAAGCTCGGCTGTGGCGGGAACGGCACGAGCGGCTGTTCGACATTAGGCACGACGTCGGTGTTCGGCGGAAAGGGAACGCCCGGTCCCGACAACGGAACGGCCGGAGCAACCTCTCTGAATGTCTGCGGTCGCTGATCAGCACGAGGCGCAGCACCGGCGTCGTCACTGGCAAAGAAACCAAGTTGGACCAACGCCGATCGGCCTGAATTGGTAACACCGGAAGCGGATTGAGTGCGTGGCGGCAAATCCGCCGAAGCGGAATAACCGATCCAAGCGGCAGAGAGCACGCCACTGAGACAGGCCCACTTGGCCCACGACACAATCCGGTTCCGGCGCATTGGGAAGAATGCGCGCGGATTCATTTCTGCAATTCCTTGGGGAGGACTCGCCGACTCTGCGTTGCAAGAAAACGAACGGCACAGAGTTCGGCTCCTTCGTCTTCGGAGAGCGGACGTGTGATTTCGCAACGTCAAGCAAGTCGCCGCGAAAATTGTTCAAATCCCGCGCATCACCGGAGCTAGTTCAAGTATCCCCGGCATAACTGGAGTCCGTGCATTAGGATTCGCCGCTCAAGCTGTCACGACACACGAAGCCCGCAAGCGCGGAACAGTCGTGATCGCGGGAAATGTCGCAGCGCGGCCAAGCGTGTCATCCGCTAACCCGGAGGGTTTTCAGCAATTAGCCGGGGGTTGAGCGAAGTTCATTCCGGGGGCGTCGCTTCGCTCAGCCCTCGGCTAATTGCTGGCAAGCCTCCGGCTTGAAGGCAAATCTTCGGCAACGAATGAGGCTCCTGACGGTCAGCATTTCCAACACTCCCAAAGACGTTTCAAAGAGGCCGTTCCGTGTCAGATTCATCCGATCCCACAATCTTTGACCCCGATCACGGTGAAGCCGCTGACGTCTCGTCCGAGGAACTTCACGGGATCGCCGAGCGGCTGAAGTCGGCGCTGGAAGAACTCTTCGCAGCGAAAGCAGAAGCCGAACATTTGGGTGCGACGGACTCGTTGCCGGACGACGTGCAGAGTTCGTTAGACACAGCACGAACCGAATGCGATGCGAGCCTCACGAAGCCGCCGCTCGCTCAAGATCGCCGCTTGTACGTCCCGCATTCGCAGAGTTGGCATGCGGGAATTCAATCTGGAGTTCGTGAATACTGCTGTATCCGTCAGCCGGGCGAAGACTGGTTTCATCTGCTCGTCAACGGCGAAATTTATCTGCAATTCGGCTCCGACAAGATGTGCCTCAACTGCGCGTTTCGGCAGGGGAACATCACTGACGATCGGCTGTACTGGCAGACGGGAAGCCGGCGCAGGGAAATGACCGAGAATAAACCATAGCGCGGCGAAGCCGCAAAAGTAACCCGAAGCGTTAGCGAGGGCGGGCGCTCCAAGAGACTTTGAATCCATCGCTTTGTGAAGCGGCCACCCTCGCTCACGCTTCGGGTTACTGGCCTCAGTCCAGAAATCCGCGAGGGAAAACATCGCCTTCGGCGATAACGATGTAGAACAGGCGGCTCGCCTGTTTTATTGATCGCGGAATATTTGACAGGCGAGCCGCCTGCCCTACGGTTACGCTGCCGCGCGTCGCTGGTGTGCCGCAGCGGGCAATTCAACTAGCGAATGAATGTTGCCCGTCACGGCAGATGTCGCAAAGCGACCGTCGGGTTCGGCAACGTGCATCGGGATGCCGGAGATCGGGTTGAGCATCGTCGAGACGACAAGCCCATTCACTTCCGCGCCGGACACAACGCTCAGCCGATTGTGCTTCAAGATGCGTGGCAGAATTGTCTTGATGATGAACTGCGCCAACGGCGCTCCGAGGCACATGCGCGGACCGGCTCCGAACGGCAGATATTCGTAAGGGGTCGGCGAGATCGTCAGCCAACGATCAGGATTGAAGCGATCGGGTTGCGGATACAAGTCGGGGCGATGATGAGTCACGAACGCGCTGAAGATGATCGGCGTCCCTCGCGGCAATGAGAACGGGCCGAACTCAATCGGGACGTCGTTGATCCGTTGCGAGTACGACGACGCGGGGAGCAAGCGCATACTTTCGCGGAGCACTCGATCCAGCAGCGAGCCTTTCGCACTATCGAACGCCGCGAGCGGCTCGTCGTAAACCCCTACTTGTAATTCGTGGTTCAACGAAGTCATGACTTCCGGATGTTGAGCCAACAAAAACAGCGTCCAACCAAGCGAATAGGCCGACGTCATGTGTGCCGCACCGAACAGCAACGCGACGTGACCGACGAGTTGCTCGTTCGTGATCCCGCCGGTCGTGTCATGCACGCGAATCAATTGCGACAGCAAATCGGCTCCCAACGTGCCCGCTTCGCGACGCCACTTCATCAGGTCGAGAATACGGCCCTCGAGCTTCTCGGCATACGACAACATGCGGTTGTATTCCGGCATGAAATCATCACGCGGGATAAACGCAGCGAGTCCGAGTTGATGATTCATCTCGACCCATCGGTCGAGCATCTCGCCGATCTCCAACGCGAGGTCGAGCTGATCTGTGCCGAACAAGATCATGCTGGTGATCTTGCGCATGAGGATCGTCATTTCGTCTGCCATGTTGATGACGGAGTCTGGTTTCCACGCGGCCAACATTTGATCGGTGACTGAGGTCACGGTGTCGTGATGGATGGCAATGGACCGCTTTTCAAACGGCCCGGCCACTTGGCGACGTTGCTGCTTGTGCTCGTCCCCATTCATGCTGAGCAACCCGCACGTCAGATGTCGTTGCGACGAATTGCGCGGACCACGCAACGTGAAGAACTGCGAATGAAACGTCTTGGAATCGCTCAGCACATGATGATTGAGTTCGGGACTGAAGACGAAGACAAGCTGCTGTTGTTTTTCTGAGGTCTCGCGGAACGCGGCCAAGTCGCCATGCTCACGATGCAGCCGCCGCATACAGGCAATCGGATCGGACACAAACTCTTCGAGCCGCCCGTCGGTCACGGGAATGCGATCCGTCCACAAATTGATCTCTGCCGTCCGATCCATCGCTGCGCACTTTCATCAAGGATGCCAAGGAGCGGACCTGTATCTCCTTTTTGGACTTCATTGCTAGACCACTTCGCCGAATTCCTCATCTTGCGTCGATCAGCGAAATCCTCCTACAACCCCAGCCGGGTAGAACGCTCGAAAAAAATTGTTTAACCGCCAGCCGCAGGCGTGCGCGCCGACAGCTTGCAATTGCCAATGAAACGCGCGTGCGTGCGGTTAAACGATCGTGCGACATAGCTCAGACTCATGCAGCCAGGGAAGGTGCGATGATGATGACGAAAATTTGGTGGCTCGGATGTTGTTTGGTGACGACCGTATTATTCGCAGGCTGCGGTGGTGGCGGCGATAAAACACCGAAGACGGCCGCGAATGATGACCCGGCGATTGAGGCCAACGCGATTCAGCAAGCCAAGCAAGAAACCGACGCCGATGATCAAAACGATCAAGCGGTGATCACCACTTCGGCGGTCGGCAAATCGCCGAAGAATACAGCAGCCCATGAAGAGAGCGATGATGCGAGCGGCGACGAACTAAAAATCGAAGCTCCGAAGAAGGAGACGCCGGAGTGGTTCATCTACAAAATCACGCAGGTCAAACTTAAGCCGCTGTTCCGACCAGACGACGCCGAAGCGCAGAGCCTCGAAAAACAAGCCGAGCTTCGCCGCGAACGGAATGAGCAAATCGTGGAACTCGCGACGGAAGCGATCGCACGAACTCACAAAGAGACGAGCAAAGATCAAAGCAAAGAACGAGTCTTCGACCTCGCCGTGCATCATCTGCTCGAAGCGGAAATGCAATTGGCGATCGCTGGCGAACAAGATCACGTCGATGCGCTCTACGAACACGCGAGCTTGCTCTACCAACGTAATCCAAAATCCAAGGCCGCCATCGAAGCGGGGATGACGCTGATCAACTTCGCGCGCATGAATGCTCAGAAATTTGGTCGCGAAGAACCGAAGTCGCTCGAAGAGTTCGCTCGGCTTGCGCGGCAATTCGCGAAGAACTTCCCGCAAGAAGAACGCCAAGCGATCCCTGTGTTGTTCGCTGCCGGACAAAGCTGCGAGTTTCACAGCCTCACCGGAGAAGCGGTGCAGTGCTACGCGACGATCACCGAGCAGTTCCCGGAAAGCCCAGCCGCTCAGCGCGTCACACCGATCATGCGACGGCTCAACTTGAAGGGCAAACCGCTGCAATTGGCCGGGCCGTCGATCGGCGGCGAGTTCCTCAACGCGGAAGAAATGACGGGCAAGCCACTGCTGGTCGTATTCTGGACGATGCAGGCTCAACCGTTTGTGCGACAACTCCCAAAGCTGCAAGAACTCGTCAGCCAGATTGATCCGAAGCGATTGAACGTCATCAGCGTGAACCTCGACGACGATGACAACGAGTCCGCCGTGCAAACCTTCCTGGATACCAACGGCCTCAACTGGCCGACGATCTTTGAAACGGAATCTGAGAAGCGCGGCTGGAACAATCCGATCGCCAGCCACTACGGCATTCAAAACGTTCCGATGTATTGGATCGCGTCATCCAAGGGGAACGTGGTCGAGATGGCCTACGACATCGACAAGATCGAACCGCTGCTTCGCAAACTGATGGCCCCACGCAAAGCGGCCGCGAGTGACGAGAAGCCGGAGTAATTGATCGTAACCCGAAGCGTGAGCGAGGGCGGACGCTTCGCACGCGATGAATTCAAAGCCGTGTGAAGCGCCCGCCCTCGC
>JAYUFI010000869.1:0-25922 GCA_043738805.1 Planctomycetaceae bacterium
ACGACGCCGGACATTCGAGGCTTTTCGAGCCACGATCATCGTCAACAACTGCCACAGATCATCGCGATTCTCGAACTGTCGAAACCGCTGCTCACGCAGCACCCAGGCACAGCGCATGAATGGCACTGACCGCCAAGTCTTCCTCATCCTGCGCACGCCGGGAAACGGCCCCCAGTTTCGCACGAGCAAAATCGCTGAGTCGCTGGAAAAACCGATCCCAAATCAGCTTCGCGGCAACCTGATCTCCCCCCTTCAGCAAGGCAATCCAACTGCTCACAGAATTTTCTGGCATAACTGAAGCATTCGTGGACGCTGACGGAGAGAACTTCACTCACCCGCACAACTGACAGTACAACGACGATCCTAGACCGAGTCTGAACTCCCCGCCACTCAAGATTCTTGGACAACATCGCCTGCACGTTCACGACTTGCACGCGACGGTGCCGGCGTCGATCACATGGAGCTGGCCTACAAACACAAAGGCCGGACGGAACGCGCGACGCTCAACGAGGGGTCGTCTGCAAGAAGCTGTTCGGATGAAGCTTTTCAACGCAAAGATGCAATGGACCGCAAAGGTTCGCCAAGAATACATTTCTCATGATCATTAGCCGGGAAACATTGGCAATCACAAACCAATGGTCATTTCCTCAATTTCTTTGCTGCTCTTCGCGTTCTTTGCGCTGAAATCTCCCCAACAAACAGCTCAGTTTGAGTAACTACTGACGAGCCAGCTTGTGTTTGAGCGGCAGCCATGCGCCGTTTTCCTGACTGCTGTTGACGCACTGTTGGATGAAGTACATCCCTTCAACGCCGTCGTTGACGTTGGGATAAATCGTGTTGAGCTTGTCCCACGTGCCGCCGGTCGCGCGTGTCACGATGTCGTCATAGGCTGAGCGGTACACGTTGGCGAACGCCTCGAAGAAGGCTTCCGGATGACCGGCCGGCAAACGACACGCGGCTTTGCCGGAATCGTTCATGTACGGTGCATTCGGATCACGTGTGTAGAGCGCGTGTGGATGACCGTTGCGACGCAGCGTCAGGACGTTCGGCTCTTCTTGTCGCCACTGAATCGCACCCTTCGTGCCGTCGATTTCAATGGAGACGTCGTTCTCGCGACCGTGTGAAATCTGACTCGCCGTAACCGTTCCAAAACCGCCGTTCTCAAAGCGAATCACCGCATGACCGTAGTCGTCAAGCTGACGGCCCGGCTCAAACGTCTTCAAGTTGCAGGAGACATCGGCGGGAATCAAACCGGTCATGTAGCGGGCGAGATTGTAAGCGTGCGTCGCAATATCGCCAAAGCAACCAGCGGCTCCCGACTTCGCCGGATCGGTGCGCCAAGCCGCTTGCTTTTGATCGCTCGATTCGAGCCGCGTCCGCAACCAACCTTGGATGTAGCAGGACCGCACCGCTTGAATTTCACCCAACTCACCATCCAGGATCATCTGCCGAGCCATGCGGACCAGCGGGTATCCCGTGTAGTTGTGAGTCACAGCAAAGACCGCTCCCGATTTGGCCACGACGTTGGCGAGTTCTTCCGCTTGAGCCAGATCAAACGTCATCGGCTTATCGCAGATGACATTGAAGCCCGCTTCCAGCGCGGCCTTGGCAATCGAAAAGTGGGTGTGGTTCGGGGTCGCGACAGTGACGAAATCAATGCGCTGATCGGCCGGCAGTTTCAGTTCTTTGTCGATCATCTCTTGAACAGAACCGTAAGCTCGATCCTGTTTAATGTCGTAGGCCGGTGCCGAGGCTTTCGCTTTCACAGGATCGGACGAGAGAGCTCCCGCAACCAGTTCCGCTCGGTTATCGAGCACTGCGGCGGTCGCATGGACACGTCCAATAAAAGCTCCCTGACCGCCGCCAACCAAAGCCATGCGCAGCTTGCGATTGAGTGCGCCGTTTGTCGTCTCCATGTTGTCTCTCCTGCTGTTATCTGGTGTTCGTAAAGGAGGCTGATTACAGAGAGCGCTTCCGCAAAAATCAATGCGACCACAACGTGCTCCCGTGGAATGTTGAGCACTTGTCCAAGAACAACTCCGTGTTTTCGTAGCCCGGTGATTTGATGTTGGAGCAGCACGCTCGCAGATTAACGGCGAACGAATTATGAAACGAGCTTGGTGATATCCGGGTAACTGACGGCAGTCGGCTCGTTTCTCAGTGGCTTCACTGATATTCTGCGCCGCCCGTTCGATCCAGCGATTCGCCGATTTCTGAGGAGGTTTCCGTGTTGACGTTTTTTTCACTGCGGCTGACGAAATGGCTCGGCCTCTTGTCCCTGGTTGCTGTTCTTGTGACGCAGACGGTCTCCGCGCAGACGAAGGACGCGGCGAAGAACGACTCAAAGCCCACGTTGGAAAAGGCGATTCCGTTGGCAGTGCTCTGTGTGGCGGGAGTCGAACGCTGGCTCGGCAACGCGGACTACTTGTTTGAAGCGGTCAAACGCGAAGAGCTGTCGGACTTCGTGGGCGGGCAGATGTCGAAGCTCAACGACTTGAAAGGGATCGACAAGGACAAGCCGTTTGGGATGTTGATCTTCTTACGACCGGGACTGATTCCACAGCCGTATCCGGTGAGTTTCGTACCGGTGAAAAATTTGTCGGACTTGATCGGAACCGTCAGCAACGGCCCGTTCAAGGTCAAAAAGATTGACGACACGCATTACGACTTGGTCACGGACAACAACACGATTCACGCGTTGCTCGTCGGCGATTATGCGTGGCTCGCGTCGGAGGCGGATCAACTCGACTTTGAATTTCCGAATCCAGTCAGTTTTACCAAACGGCTCACCGCGCGATACGACCTCTCGTTCGAGTTCAATCTCACGAGCGTGCCCGAAGGGATGAAGAACATCTTCCTCGACTTCCTCCGCGCGAGTACCGAAACGTCGATGCAACAGCGTGACGGCGAACCCGATGCTGGATATCAACTGCGCCGTCTCAACGCGATGAATTCGCTCGATTTTCTGGAGCAACTGGTTCTGCAAGGAGAGCGGCTGACGTTCGGCCTTTCGGTCGACCCGAAAACCAAACGAGCCTCGATTGAAGCCGACGTTCAAGCGAAGCCGGACAGCGGGTTGTCTCAACTGCTGCAAGATGTTGCCGCGCGCACGAGCCATTTCGCCAGTATCTTGCGTGAGGACACGCCGATGACCTTTTCGATGTCATGGATGATGCCGCCGTCGAATCAAAAACGGCTCGCCGATTTCTTCGAGACTGCCGAGCAAGATATCGCCTCGCGTCTGTCGAATGCGATTGAGGGCAAGAAGGTCGAAGAGAAGCCGACGACCGCATCTGCCGCCGCAGAAACACCGAAGGTCGCTTCGACTGGTAAGCCCAAACGTGGCGGAACCGGCAAACCGAAGAAGCCGAAGATCCCGGTGCCACAACCGATCAAGGATGTCTTCGATTCGTTACGAGCAACTGCATTGATCGGGCACATCGACTTTTTTGCCCAATTCGTGACGGACAGTAAATCGAATGGCTCGCCCCAATTCACGTTGCTCGGCGGGGCAAAGATTGCCGACGGGACGAAGCTCGCATCCGGGCTGACCGAGATCTTGAAACAGATCAAAGATCGTCCGGGCCTCGCGGCACTCGACTTCAACATCGACACGCACAAAGGTGTGACGTTTCATCGCTTGCTCGGTAGCGAGATTCGTCGCTCGGACGAATTAATGTATGGTGGCAAGCCCGCACTTTACATCGGACTCGGTTCGCAAGCGGTGTGGTTTGCGATCGGCCAACCGGATGCGCTCGCGCAACTCAAGCAAGTCATTGACAGATCAGAAGAGGCTCCGCCCGCGCGGCCGTCTAGCTCCGATCGTATTCCCGTCCAGTTGACGATGCACATGAAACGCTGGATTGAATTCGGCCAAGCGAACGGCGAAGAGCTTGCACAAGAAGCGACGAAGCAACGCGAGAAGGCGCTCGCCGCTCAAGCAGCTTCCGCTGAGGCGAACGGAGCGAAACCGGCCGTTGCCGAAACGCCCAAAGAGTCCGCGCCAACAAACGGCAACAACGCACCTCAAGTTAACAACGCCGCTGTCGGCGTTCGCGTTCAGGGAAATGGCCAATCGCCTCAACGAATGTGGCAAGAGATGCAACGCAAAGCGTTCTCCGGTTCCGACGATCTGTTGCGAGTTGATTTCCGACCAACTGCTCAAGGGGCTCGACTGAAGTTTGAATTCGACGAGGGCTTTATCCGTCTGATGGGCTTCGGCGTTTCAGCGGGTATGGATTCGTTGGCGGAACGCGAACAACGACAGCGGAAGCCGAATCCCGAAGCGTCCAAGAAATAGCACGAGAAGGCCGCTCAAATTGTGGCGCGACGCTCCGCATTGTGATTTGCGACGCGCAGCCTCGCGCCACAATGGATAGGACATATCGGTCGTAGCAGTCGTATGCGTTCCATTCCTCCGATGATGCTGGTGATCCGCGCAAAAGGCCGTTTCGGCCGCCGTGTGAATCGCCAAGTCGGTTGCAATCCAGCGGTCGCAGCCGTCTAATTTCACGGCTTTCCTGGCTGGGAAGTTCGGTCGGCTCGCGGAATTGATCAAACCGCTGTGAGCCAGTTTGCCGGAATCGGTCGAGCATCGAAATGGGAGGCTCGGCCAGTGGGTTTAGGTTTGATCGAACTCAACGAAAGGGTGCAGCCGATGCGGCTTGCTACACAGTGTTTGAAGTTGTCGGCCCTCGTGGGCCTGCTGGGAATTTCGGTTTGGTCGATTGGATGCGCTGATCAGTCAGCCGCAACGAAACCGGCTGGTGGTGGATCAGTGGCTCCAGCGGCGAAGTCCGGTGGCAGCGAAGCGGGTTCTGCCAAAGGTGGCGGAGTTGATGTGCCGGACATGCCGGCTGACACCGCTAAGCCAGAAGCCAAGGAAGAGCCGAAAGGCGACGACACCAAGAAAGAAGAACCGAAGGCAGACGAGGCGAAAGCCGACGAAGCCAAGAAAGAAGAGAAGTAACTGACTCCGGTTGGTTTTGAATCGCAACGCCGTGGCATGAGCTACGGCGTTTTTTATTGGGCCTCCCAACACCAAGTAACCCGCAGCGTCAGCGAGGGCGAACGCCTCATGCCGCGATGAGTTGGAAGTCTTCTGAAGCGTCCGCCCTCGCTGACGCTGCGGGTTACTTATGTTCGCTCGCCAATTTATCGAAGACAGGTTTTGAGCAATGACCGACCAATCGACGCACAACTCTGGCTGGTCGGTTCTACTGGAGGATGGTCCGGTCTTGGCGATCAACAAGCCGGCAGGGCTGCTGACGCAAGCTCCGGCGTTGGTCCCGTCGCTCGAAGCAGAAATCAAAGCGTGGCTCAAAGAGCGGTTCGACAAGCCGAGTAACGTCTATCTCGGCATTCCGCATCGGCTGGATCGAGCGGTCTCCGGCGTCATCCTCTTCACACGAAACTCGAAGGCCGCCGCTCGCATGGCTGAGCAATTCGAAAAGCGGCAGGTCCGCAAAATTTATTGGGCGATCGTCGCAGGAATCGTCTCTCAAGCTGATGGTGAAATGCACGATTGGTTGCTCAAACTTCCGGAGCAATCGCGTGCCGAGATCGTCGAAGTCGGATCGCAGGGAGCGCGCGAATGCCGCTTGTCGTATCGAGTGCTCGCGCAATCCGACTCCGAATTTCTTGGACCACATTCACTGATCGAGATCGAACCACACACCGGTCGCATGCACCAGATTCGAGTCCAGTTCGCTCATCGCGGCTGGCCAATCATCGGCGATGAGCAGTACGGCTCGACGCGCAGCTTACGTGAACGTCTGCCGCAGTCTCTCGTTGATGATACACGCGGACTCCCGATCGCGTTACACGCGAGATCGCTGACCTTTCAACATCCTGTCCGCTACGATTCGGTGACGGTCACCGCTCCACTGCCGGACTATTGGCCCCTTTCGGTGGCCCCGTAGATCGGGTCTCCTGGCCCGACCGAACGGCTCTGGAGAGCCGTTCTACTCGCGATTTTGGACAGATTCTTTGGTCGGATATTTCTCCAATAAGGAACACTCCATGAGCAAGCAACTTGTCAGTTGGTCTTTCGGTCTCGGTCTGATTCTCGTCGGCGCGGTAGCCACAGCGGCCTTCGTGGACGAATATAAAAGCGGGATCATCTGGCCGAAGCCGGCGATCATTGACGTTGGTCCCGGCCCGGTGACATCCGCGCCGGTGCCATCTGATGCGATCGTGCTCTTCGACGGCAAGGACTTGTCCGGCTGGCAGGGAGGGGATCAGTGGATCATTGCGGACGGTATTGCGACGGCTGCGAAAACTGGTATCACGAGCAAGCAAGCGTTTGGCGATTGCCAAGTGCATCTCGAATTCGCCACGCCCGAAAAAGTCGAAGGGAGCGGGCAAGGTCGCGGGAACAGCGGCTTGTATTTGATGGGCCAATACGAAGTGCAGATACTCGACTCGTATGACAACGAAACTTACTTCGATGGCCAATGCGGTTCGATCTACAAGCAACAGCCGCCGACCGTAAACGCTTGCCGCAAGCCGGGTGAGTGGCAGACCTACGACATCCTCTTCACCGCTCCCCGCTTCGATGAAAGCGGGACCGTTGCGAAGCCCGGCTATGTCACCGTGCTACACAACGGAGTCGTCGTTCAGAATCATTTTGAGCTGCACGGAGCGACGAGCTACACCGAACCCGCGAAGTACTCGAAGCACGCCGACAAGCTCCCGTTGCACATTCAATATCACGGCAACCCGACTCGCTTCCGCAACATTTGGGTCCGCGAAGCAATCGCACCGCTGGTGGGCAAGAAGCCGGTGTAGGCTCGTCGATTTTCTAAGTGCTCAGACTGATTGCGTACTTTGCCCACGGAACACACGAAAAACACGGAAGGAGGCAAGAGGTCTTGTGAACGACTGGACAGAGAACCGCTTGTTGTTTTGCTGAACTCGTTCCCTCTTCATTTCCGTGTCTTTCTGAGTGTTCCGTGGGCTAATTCAAAATCAGGTCTGTGATTGAAGTGTTGGTCTTGGATCGCCAACTCATCACGTTTTGGGATCATGCTTCATGCGCATCGTTCAAGTTCAAACCGCCGATCGCGGACGCCGTTTGGGGGTCATCAACGGCGACAAAGTGCTCGACATCACCGAGATCGCGGGTTTGCCGACACTGCGTTCGGTCTATGAAGCGTTTCAGCTTGCGGAGCAACGAGCTTCAACGCTCAACGAAATTTTCGCCGTGCGTGCGAAAGATTCGTCGCGGCGATTTGATTACAAGGACGTGCTCGCCGCCGAGCCCGGAGGGAAGTGGCCCTATTTGCTGCCGCCATTCGATCATCCGGACCCGTATCACGTACTCATTACGGGAACTGGATTGACGCATCTTGGGAGCGCAAAGTCTCGCGATGAGATGCACGTCGTGGAGGCGACCAACCAACCGACCGCAAGTTCTGGCCGAGCCACCAACGAGCAATCAACCGCTCCAAAAACAGACTCAGCCAGGATGTTTGAAATGGGCCTCACAGGCGGCAGGCCAACTGCGGGGCAACGCGGTGTTGCTCCCGAATGGTTTTACAAAGGAAACGGCTCGATCCTGCGCGGGCCGCGAGCGGCACTTGATATTCCGGAGTTTGCACTCGATGGCGGCGAGGAGCCGGAAATTGTCGGTTGCTATGTGATTGATCGCAACGGGAAGCCAGTGCGACTCGGCTTCGCGGTCGGCAACGAGTGGTCCGATCATCCGACAGAGAAGATCAATTACCTCTATCTCGCGCCCTCGAAGTTGCGAACGTGTGCCGTCGGCCCGGAACTCAATACCGAATGTGATTTCCAAGAAATCCCGCTTCGCTGCACGGTCACTCGCGGCAAGCAATTGCTCTATGACAGCGGCCCGCTCTTCAGCGGCGAAAAGCACATGTGCCACTCGTTGGCCAACCTCGAAGACCACCACTTCAAGTATCCGCAACATCGCTTGCCGGGCGACGTGCATCTGCATTTCTTCGGCACCAGCAAGTTGAGTTTCGGTTCGCGGTCTTGGCAATACGCCGATGGCGATATCGTCAAAGTTGAAGCTCCGGGATTCAGCGCTCCGCTGACAAATCGAGTGGCCAGAGCGTGTGTCGCGAATTGATCCTCGCACGACACGCAAGCGAGTGGTTCAAACGCGACCACTCGCTTGCGCGTCGTGCGAGGATGAAATTCGTCCCCGTTCCTACTCTGAGTTGAACTCCTCCGGATCAAACGCGTCGGGCTTGCGCAGCTTCGGCAACGAACGAGGTTCTTCGTCGACGTCGAGTTCCCCGATCTGCGACTTGTTTTTGACATTCTTGCGAACGACCGCTTTCAGTGGCATCTCTTCGACTATTGTGCCAATCAAGCTTTCTTCAGCTAACTCTGGTTGCAATGCCGGTAAAGAATCTTTGATCAATGCAGGAGGGGCCTTGTCGCTCTTCTCCGATTTATTTCCCAACGACGCGACCCATTGACGCAAGAACTGAGCCTGTTCCGGAGAGAGTCCGCCATGTGTGGGCTTCGTTGCGGTGCTCTTGGAATCGCCGCGTAGTTTGTTCAAGAGCGGACTGTTCAGCGGACGATCTCGATCAATCCGTGCGAGCACCGCCGCGAGATTTCGTTCCGAGTACGATTTCGGACTGCCCTTGCCGAGCTTAGTTCGTTGCAACTCGAAGTCTTGACCAGAGCCGGGACCATGACAACCGGCTGTCGCGCAACGATTGACCAACAGCGGTTGCACTTTGGAAACAAAGTCACCGGCAACATCGCGCGGCAATCCACCCAACGCTTCCAACGTATGCACCGGATTCACATCGCCGAGCATCGAGTAACGTCCGTTTTTCTCTTTGAGAATTGGCAAATCGTTTGTGGCGAGCAATTGATCATTGAGCCGTTGCTGCATGTTCTTCGCGGTGACAGAACCGGGTTCACGACGCAGAGCTTCTTGCAGTTCTCTTTGCGCCTGATCTTTGAGCCCATAGGTCAAACACCACCGAGCCAGTTCGCAATGCCCCGCCGCCGAATGATCGGGAAGCGCGTTGCGCTGCTGTCGATAAGCGTCCTCAAGATTGTCGGCCTCAAGCCGCACATGTTCAAACGGCAGAATCATTTGGCCTTCGGGTTTGACGACAACGTATCCCGTCGAGCTTTGCTTGATCGTCCCGCTGACAATCTTGCCATTATGCAGGAGCAATACTTTCTCAGCAGGCGCAGTCGCCATCGCCGCCGCTTTTGCCGGAGTCAGAGTCGCTGGGGTGACCTCATCGCCAGCCAGCACGAAAGATTTGTCCCAAGTGACAACCAGAATCCACAAGCCGAACGCCAGTTTGAAAAACGAAGACGTACTCATACAGGAAACCGCCAAGAGGAAGGACGAACGGCAGGATCGCCAGAGCTCAGAAGTGCGAAAAGGAGGAGCGGGAACGTATGCCCGCTTCGCCGCAAAGGTCAACTTCACTTCGTCGCGTGCTTGCGGATGAACTCGATGATCGGCGTCGAATCTTCCAAGCCATGCGGATGATGGCCGACTCCCGGTTTGCGAATCAGTTCGATCTCGCCGCCGAGTTGTTTGTAATGCTCGGCGATGATGCCGGTGTTTTCGTCCCACGGCACGACGTCGTCGGCATCCCCGAAGACGTGCAGCAACGGCACCTTGTTCTTCGCTAGCGGTTCGAGGTTGTCGATTGGGTTCTGCTTCGAGGCGAGTGCTTCCTCTTCGTTCTTGAAGTGAAAGCGTTCGAGGATCAACTTCCAATCTCCCGCACTCCCCTTCCCTTTCCCCTTGCCGCCCGGCCAGCTCTTGAAGTCACAGACCGGGGCGTCTCCGTAAATGCACGAGACCTTGTCCGGATTCGCTGCCGCCCAGTTGTAGCAGTACAAACCGCCGCGGCTCAGACCGACCAGCGCGGGCTTCGACGAAAAACCGTATCGCCGAGTCAGTTCGCGATACAGCCCGTTCCAATGCGACACTGCTTCCGGACTGCCGAGCATGTTCGGGACGCTCAAGTAAACGATGTGAAAGCCGTGACCGAGCAGCGCGATGTCGGGAGCCGGCTTGTGCCCGAAGAACTCGCCGTGCCAAACCCACGGATTTCCGTCGGCAGCCTTCTTCGGAACAACGACGCTCGCGGTGTTGCCGGCAACAGGAAACTCATAGCGATCGAAACCGTGCCAGTCGGATTTCTTGCCGGGAAAGGGTTCCGGGTTCGGCTTGAATGTCATCGTGACTTTCGTCGGCTGCGCGAGCGCGGCGATCTCGTCCGAAAGCTTGGCCGCCTCGGCAATCGCTTTGTCGAGCGGTTCGCCCTTCGCCATGCCGGGACGCAGATGCCCGATCTCGTTGAGCCACGCATCGCTTAACAGTCGCTGCCGAGTGCTGATCTTCTTCAGCAACGTTCCCGAGCGGACATTGATCGACAGCGATTCGAGCAATCGAAGATCCGCCTCGGAGTCCGACTGCAATTCGTGGGCAGTCAGCGTGCCCACGAGCTTGTCTCCTTCAAAGACATCGTAGCGCGGAGCCTTCAGCGGTTTCGCTCCGACATAAAAACTGCCCAACAATCCCGAATCGGGTGACAGCGCCAACGAGTCGCGCTCCCAAGCGGGATCGACGGGCGACGGGATGATCCCTTCGTAATCGATGTCGCCGACTTCCGGCTTGTTGAGATCGTCGGAAGGATTCTCCGTGTTGATCTCAATGCCACCGCCCGTTCCAAACGGGATGGGACCGCCGAAGTGATCGACAAGGACATCGGCCATCAGCCAGTGCCCGGTCGGTCCCGCGTGGACGCCATCTCCAGCGAGCACGAACTTCGGGTTCCAACGACGCCGCTCGGCCAAGTGCCGGTTCATTGCTCCGTGAATGTCGATGACCATCCAGCCGTCGGCTCGTTGCGACAGCAGCCACTCGCTGTACCGGTCGAGCACTTCGTTGTAGTCGGGCGAGCCGCCGCCACGAGTCGGATCGTAGGTCGGCGGAGTCAGATGAATCACCTGCGCTCCGGCGGTGTGCGCGGCGGTGCGGAGGCGACAGATACCGTCCTGATACTTCGCGAATCGCTGCTCGTCGAACGGCAGATAGATGCCGCAGTTCATTCCGTAGCAGGCGATGATCAAATCGGGCTTGGCCTTGTCGAGCACTCGTTGCAGTCGCTCGTGCAGGTCGGGTCGAGGAAACTTTCCGCCGGCGTGTCCGTCCTCCGACAACCCCGAACAGGTCTCGCTCGGCAGGCCGAGATTCAAAAACTCAAACCTCTGCTTTGGAAATCGGGTTGCGAGGCAGGCTTCAAAATACGCGATGTAGTGACCAGCGTTCGTGATGCTGTCGCCGAGAAACACGACACGCTTGGCCGTTAGCACCGTGTTTAATCGGGGCGTCCCCGTCACGATCTTTTCCAAATGCGGCCGCAACGTGCCGTTCCAGAGCGCGTAGCCATCGGCATTCATGTGCAGCCGGTCTTTGACAAACAACTCTTCGCGCGGCTGCCCTTCGGCACCGAGCATCGGCTTGACAATGTCCACGAACTTCGGAGCGGGACAGCATTCCTCGCAATATTCGCGAATGAGCTTGTTGGCCTTTATCTGAGTCTCAAACAACTTCCACCGCGATGGACTCGGCTTGATCGCGATGAAAAGCAGAGGCGTGTTCGGCAATCGCTCATTGACCTTCTTGGCAAACGCCTTGAAATCCGCTGCGACGGTCTCCGCCGACTTGCCGACCGCGATGTCGTTGTCGCCGGCGTAGAACACGACCGCGCACGGCTCATACGGAAACACGATCCGCTCGGCAAAGTGCGTCGAGTCTTCGATCTGCGAACCGCCGAAGCCGCGATTGATCACCGGCAGGCCGGGGAATGATTTTTTCACGTCCCATAACCGGATGCTCGAACTGCCGACGAAGACGATGCCCCCTTTCGGCTGTGGCTGCTTTTGATCAGCCGCTTCAAAGGCCGCGATCTCCTTCTCCCATTTCGCGAACTTCGCCTCATCGTCCGCTGAGCAAACGCGAGTTGAGAAACTCAACAACAGCAGCGCGGCTGCAATCAAATGAACAGAGAATAACGGAGACAATAGCTTCATCACAGCCTCTTTCGATCAACGTTGTGAAATCTGCCGCCGACAGCGACCGCATTGGTTTTTTGTTCGCTATCGTGTTTCAATCACCGTCTGCCAGAGCGGTGACAACGACTGTGCCGAACCGCAGAAGTACATTGCTTTCGGAACGGACATTTCCAGTAGCTTGCGAAGTCGAACCTCCGGGTCGTGGGCTTGAGCCTGTCCGAGCAACAAGCTCATCAGCGTCACCGGGAACGTGTATTTCACGACGCGGACTTTGCTCAGGCCCAATTGCGTTTTCAGTGCTTCGATCGCTTCTTCTTCGTCACCGATCTCGTCGATGAGCCCGCTTTCCTTCGCTTCCGCCGCCGTAAAGAGCTGACCAGTGGCGAGAGCTTTGACTTGAACCTCATCCAATTTCGACCTGTTGTCAGCCACGATTTTCACAAAGCGTTGCAGCGACTCATCGAGGATGCGGCCCCACAATTCTTTGTCGCGGTCGGTGAGTGCTCGCAACGGATCAAGCGAATCTTTGAACTCGCCAGTCTTCAAAGAGTCCGCCTTCACGCCCACTTTGGCCGCGAGTTCGCTCGCGTCGTAACGCGGAATGATGACACCGATCGAGCCCGTCCACGTGGTCGGTTCGGCGAAGATTTTCCCTTTCTCACCCGCACCCATCGCGATGTAAACGCCGCCCGATGCCGCGATCCGCTTCATTGCAACAAACATCGGTTTTTTGTCGCTGAGTTTCTTGAGCTTCACATAAATCTGATGACTGTCGGCGACCAATCCGCCGGGACTGTCGATGACGAGCAACACTCCTTTGACGTGTTCGTCGTCATTCACCTTTTTGATCGCATCCAGCAAATGGCCGGTGAACGGGGGCATGATGGTCCCGCTCGCTTCGATCACCGCCAGCTTGTCTTCAGCAGTTTTGTCGCCGGAGTGATATCGCTCCATCGGAGAAGAGCCATCGTCGAAGTACTGCTGGTACTCGGAACTCAATCGCACGCAGTACAGCAACGAGAAGACCAAAGCGACCATCAATCCGCGCACAAACCAGCGTCGCACCCAAATCGGTTGCGGCGACATTTGTTGAATAATGATCGGCGGCGCGGAGATGGTCTGGGGCACTGCAGGAGACGGGCCGTCTGCCATTGAGGAATTCCTTAAAAGACTAAAGGCGTCGATGCGTCGTCGCGTTTGAAACCGAACTTGAGTGCGCTTTGCGAAATAAGAATGAGATTCGTTTGGAAGCTGGGCAAACCTTTTCGCCTGTCCTAGCTGTGCCAGCCACACGCCAGGAAACGTTCGCAAGCAAGGCACAGTCGTCATAAGCCGACGACCGTTGGGACGATAGAAACTCCGCGACCCACCGGTCGGATAACGAGGCGGATTATTGGACGGCAGACGGACCCCTGCAATCCACCGCCTCAACGACCATGCACTATGACTGATCCCGATTGGGCCCCGACAGGGATGGGAGGAGCCTTGGCTATGACTACGAAACACGGTTTGGCGGTGGTGGCATGGGTACTCGGCGGCACAATGCTGCTCGATGCAGGACAAATCGCGGAAGCACAACAAGGCTCGCCTTCGGACGAGTACTACGCTCCGCAGCGGACGCCGGCCAAACCGGCTCCGGGACTGTTGCCATCCGTGCTGAGAACTCCCAGCCAATCGCCCAGTGAACAGGCGGCTCGACCGATCCCCACCTCGGTGGCACCGGACGCGGGATCAAAACTCAGCGGTCGCAATTCGGCCACGATGGTTCGCCCGAGCAATCGCTCGGTACAGGCCACGATGTATCAACAACCGGGGACTCCGATTCAGCCGACGATTCAAAATCAGCCCGTCAATCAAAACGGCGGGGCACCGTCACCGGTTCAACAGCAGTTGGAAGAACTCTATCGTCGTGACGGACGACAGATGCCGCCGATGACCTTGCAACAAGCTCCGAACACACAGCCAGCGGTTGGTCAGAATCAAATCAAACGTCCGCAACCAGGCAACGTGGCACCGGCAGGCCAGAACAGCGAATCGAATGTGGTCCCGCCGAAATCAAATAACCGACCAAGCTTTCTGAGTAAACTGAACCCGTTCAAGAGCAAGCCGGCTCCGGCTCAATTGCCACAGCATCCGTCGCAGCCAATTCAGAACCAGAATGGAATGGCCGGACGTCTTCCGAATGGGCAGCCGTTTGGTCAACCGAAGTCCGTTGCGGCCCCAAATCAATTCAACGGTGCTCCGAATCAATTCAACAATGCGAACGCCGCTCGCATGCAAGCGACTCCCGTGAATCAACTGCCGATCGTTCCCGTACCGCCCGCTCAATTTGAAACCAAAGCCCAAGCCGCAGCAGCCGCAGCGGGAAGCGAATTGTCCAAGATCCTGCCACCGGTTCCTGGCGATCCAGATTACGTCGCTCCGCAAGGGGACGCGACTCAGGTTTCCTCGAAGCCAGCAGCATCGGTCGATGCCGCGTTGGAGAGCGCCTTCAGCGATATGCCCGAAGAGACTGTCGATGGGACCGCTCCAACGGCGAAGATTCAACCTGATACGGCTCCAGAGCCAAATCCGTTCAGCGGCCTGTCACTCGATGATGAATCGCCGGAGGCAACGACAGCGAAAGCCAGTCAATCCAAAGCGAAACCGACAATCAACGCGAAGAACTCCGCAGACTCGTTGTCGCTAGATGACGACAAGCCCGCCCAAACAGACGCCGAGCTCGACAGTATCCCGCTTCCAACTGAACCCGAAGAAGCAATTGCCGCAGATGAAGGTCAGCCAGAAGCAACGGATAAAGAGGCCGCAAAGACTCAAGTCACCGCCGAAGAGATTGACACCAAGATCAAGCTCATCAAAGAACGCGGCGAACTGCGTGGCCTCAAAGGATTTTGTGCGGTCGCTCTGCGAGATGCTCGCGACCTCAAGAATGCGTTGCCGGAATATACCTCAACTTACAAAGGCCGCACTTACTACTTCAGCAGCGATGACGCGAAGGCCGCATTCGAGAAACATCCGGAACAGTACGCTCCGGTTTCTGGTGGCAATGACGTTGTCCTGTTGAAAGAGAAAGTGACCAAAGAGGGATCGCTGGATCACGCCGTGTGGTTCAAGGATCGGCTGTATCTCTTTACCAGTCAGAAAACGCTCGAGCAATTCGTGGCAACCCCCAGCGGGTTTGTCATTAGCGAGTAAGGCCCCAGGCGTTCCACTGACTGTTTACGATAGCCCCGGTCGCGAAAGCGCCCGGGGTTTTTTCATTTCAATCGAGCCGCAACTTGCTCGCCGGAACCGGCCAGCACAGCAATATCGACTACGTCAACGACTTAATGCGAATTTTCCGGTACGAGGCTTCTGACGGAGGACCAGCATGAATTTGCACGGCAATCACGCCATTGCGGAAGACGGCCTCGTCCGCTTCTTGATAGTCGATCGTCTGTACGCCGTTGAGCCAAATTTGTACGCGAGTCCCTTCGCAGCGAACCACGAAATCATTCCATTCACCCGGCTTGAAGACCTTCTCGACTTTGTCCTTGTCGCCGTGCAACAAGAATTTTTTCCGTCGCGATTCGTCGTACAACGAACCCCAAATGCAACGTCCCTCCATGTGCCCCATGTCGCACTGATAGCCGATCACTTCGTGATGGTTCGGAATCCGCTTCGTCCGAAATTGAACTCCTGCGTTCGCACCGTCACCGGCCAGCTTGGCTTGCAGACGCAATTCAAAATCACCGAACTCTTGCTTCGTGCAGAGGAACTCATTGCGCGGAATTTTTTCTTTCATCGTGCCGCCAATGATGGCTCCGTCTTCGATGCGGAAAACTTTCAGGTCGCCTTCCCAACCATCAAACGTCTTGCCATCAAAGAGCGGCTTGAAACCCGCCTCATCCGTCTCGGCAACGCCGAAGTGACTAGAACCAACAACAACGCCCGCAGCCATCAGCGACAAAAATGTCCGACGATTGAAACTCATCTTGGATCTCCAACAGATGACGAAACGACAGAAGTTAAAATGCTCGCAGCAACTCGCATGATGACGACCGCGAGTTTGCGTTGGGCAATTTAGTGCTGCAATTCAGAAATAACAGATCATGGAGTGGGGACTTTGGGCTCAGACCTCCGTGAAATCCGTGTCCTATTTTCAAAATCGCCCCAGATTTTGGACACGGATCACACGGAAGGCACGGAGGAGGTGTCGGCTTCGGGTTAGTGTGTCGATCCCCTCAGAATCTTTTTGCTGCAACAAGATTTTCAACGTTTGCAGAACAGAGCGAGGGGCCGATTCCCTCAAACACAAAAGCCCCGAACGCGATCTGTCTCGCGTTCGGGGTCAGGATGATCTGAGCGTGTTGATTGCCTCGGTCTTCTTTCGACATCACCGCTGTAATATTCGTCACTCCGCGCTATTCTGGGTTACTCAGCAGCACGGACTGGCGGTGCCGGTTTGAACTCTTGTGACAGATCTTGTGGCGGCGGAACCAAGCGTTCAATGACCACAGGAATCTGATCTTCTTGTTTGAAGAGCGAATCTTCGTGAGGCAGTTTCGCGTTCGATCCGGCGGACTGATCGGCGACACCGGTCTGTTCGCGTTGTGAGACTTTCGCTCCACGCTGATCGAGGATCGCTCGTGTTGCCGCGCGGACTTCGCGATCGCTCAAGCGAGTGAGGTTCTTCAGTTGAGCCAGCGGCTCCAGAACTCGCATGGCCCGACCGATCGTCGTTTCCAACATCACGACGTCCATCAAGCTCTTCCGCAATCCAGCGATTGACTCCGTTTGTTGACGCAACTCTGATCCGAGGTCCGTGAGGACTTCGAGCGTTTCGACGGCGGCGGCAATGTCGTTGCCAGCCGCTCGCATGTCGGCTTCGAGCTTCAACACGGTTGACCAATTGCGAGCGGCGATCTGAGTGTCCTGAACCGTTGACGCCATTTCGTCACGCAAAGCGAGCAACTTCGTCGCGTGAGCTTGTGATTGCTCTGTGCTGTCGTCCGTTGATCGCAACGAATCTTTGAGCACGATCAACTGTTTCGCGGAGTCTTGTGCCGCAGCGACATCATCCACTTTGCGAACTGTTTCCTTCAGGCTGATCAAGTCCGCCGCATGACGTTGAGCCTCTTCCACGCCTGCCGAGTTCTCCAAAACTTTGGTGCGAAGATCGCCCAACTTGGTCACTTCGACGGCGGCTGTCTCAGCATCATTCGCCAGCGATTTCATTTGTTGATGCAGCTCAGCCACGCGTTTCAAGCTCTCGGCCGCATCTTGTTGCGCGGTCTTTTGAGCCAGCAGTCCTTCGTGCAACCGGATGATTTCCGCGACCACTTCCGCCACGGGAGAAACCGACAATCGCTGACCGGCCACTCGTTTTTGCAGTGCGACGATTTGATCCAACGCAGCGGTCGCTTCACCGGTTTCTTGCGCTTCGAGTTCGACTCGCTGACGAAATTCTCGCAGATCGCTCAATGCCGATTTCGCAGTCTCGAACTGACGTTTCTGAGCGATCAACGCGCTCAGCAAATTGTTGGTTTCACCCGCTTGATCCTTTGCTCCGACGAGGTTGTGCAACCGCCCTTCAACGGACGCCATTTCCCGCTTGATGAGAGCAAGTTCGCGCAGCAACGGTCGCCGCATCATGAGGTCTAACATCAGGAACCCAACCGCGACCCCCACAATCATGAGGCCCCAACGGATATACGGATTGCTCAACAGATCTTTTTCATGCGCAACGTGAGTTTGTGTGTTGACTGACAAGGCTATTCCTCCATCAAAAACCGGCTGCTTAGGCCGGACGGCCCGAATAATTGACAGAGCCAGAGGTAAGTTCCCCAGCTCACGTAATGAGTCGCTACCCTTCAATATCGCCAATCGGCTCGGCAAAAATTGCCGATTCAGGACCACTTACCATCTGGCCGCCGATCCGAGGCCGAACGCGCAAGACGCGAGTGTTCGATGCGATGCGCGAGACGCAACGGTCGTGACGATTCACTCTGCCAACGATGATGTCGAGGGACCGTCAGCACTGTTTCGCTTCGACGACGCGCGGCGTATTCTGTTCGTGCCTCGGGGCAACAGAGGGAGAACTCCGACATGCTAGTAACGCCGTTACGTCTGCTCGTGCTGACTCGCGAGAACATCGCCCAATTCAAACAAGGAGCCGATGAGCTTGTCGCGTTTTTGCGAACGCAAGTGAATGTGGAATTGGTTGAAGCTCCGTCTGCGCCCGACAGTGAACTGAGCGGCGTGAATGTTGATTTCGTCTTGGTCCTCGGTGGCGATGGGACAATTTTACGAGTCTGTCATCGGCTGGGCCGAAACCAGATGCCGATTCTCGGCGTGAACTTTGGCCGCTTGGGATTCTTGGCTGATCTCAGCCCCGTTGAGTTTCGGGATATGTTTCCGCTGTTGTTACAGCGTCAGTTTCGGATCGTCGAACACCTGATGTTCGAGTGCGAATTGCAACATCGCGATGGCTCGACCGAGATGTTCTTGGGACTCAATGAAGTCATTATCGGAGCAGCCAAGACGTTGCAGATGATTGAAGTCCGACTGACGATCGATGAGCGTCCGGTGGCGACATACAGTTGCGACGGTCTCATCGTGAGCACCCCTGTTGGATCAACGGCTCACAGTCTTTCCGCCGGTGGCCCGATGCTGCGAAAGAACTTGATGGCTTTCGTCATCACACCGATCTGCCCACACACGCTTTCCAATCGACCGCTCGTCGATGACGCCGAATGCGTCTACTCGCTGAGCTTGACCGAGACGTCCAATGAAGCACTGCTCGTGGTCGATGGTCAACATCGCCGCTCGCTGCAATCTGGCGATATCGTTCGCGTGAAGCGTGCTCCGGTCACCTTCAAACTTCTGGAACTCCCCGGACGGAACTATTACGCGACACTCCACCGCAAACTCGGCTGGAGCGGACAGCCGTTGTATCCCGCTCGATAGCCGCTTCGCACTCGTCAGTACGACGCGTCAGCAAGTGGTTGTTCGGAACAACCACTCGCTGGGCGGAATTATTCACGATCTCATTCAAGCCTGACGTGCCAGCGAAGCACTCGTTTCAACATCCCTTCGTTGGCGCGTCGTGCTCGTTTCTTAGGCCAGCGCAACAAATTGTGCAGATCGTCAATCGAGTGGGAACGCAGTCTCAGCCTACGTTTTGCCGACTGAGGAGCTACACTCACGCGAATCGTTTGGTGGTGCGATTTGGCAGTAGGAGGTTCAACATGAGTGTGTGGGCATTGGGGGTTCATCCCGAACTACAAGCCGGCGGACGGTTGCCGACGTTATCGCGAGATGGCTCGCAGATTCGCGCGCAAGAGTGGGCCGTGTGGTTGTTAATGGGTGTCGCGGCGGCGTGTGCTTCGGCGTTGCCCGATTGGAATTTGAAAATTCCGGGGCACGCGATTCTGCGATCGGTCTTTCCGATGGCATTGGGCTTGTCGCTGGCACCTCGGCGAGGTGCCGGAAGCGTGATGGGAGCGATGGCCTTTGCGACCGCGCTCAGCTTGCGGTTTTCGGGCATGGCGGAAATTGGTTTTGGTGCGATGACCAGTTTGACGTTGACGGGGCCGCTGCTCGATCTCGCGTTGAGAAAAGCTCGCGCCGGCTGGCGTCTGTACTTGGGGATCATCGTCGCGGGATTGTCGAGCAATCTCATCGCAATGGGGATCAAGGTGGCTGAGAAGTTGCTGATGAGTGGCGGCGGTGGTGGCAAGCGATCATTCGGAGCGTGGCTCGCACAAGCGGCGTGGACGTATCCGTTGTGTGGCGTGTTGGCGGGATTACTCAGCGCGGCGGTTTGGTTCCGCTGGCAATCGCGCGATGCCACTTCTACGTAACCGTCGCGCGGAGGGCTGTGAAAATTTCGTGGAGCACGTTTTTAACGTGCTCAAATACTGGCTGAATTGGCACGTCGAAAACGTGCCTCACGTCATTTCTTCACAACTTCGGAACGTGATGGCGACGTTGGCGGGAGGTCAACAATGATCTTGGTCGGAATTGACGATACCGATTCGCTGGAATCGCGCGGGACGAACAAGCTGGCTCGTGAATTGGCTCGACAAGTGTCGGTGAAGTTTCGTTGTCGAGCGATCGTGCGGCATCAGTTGTTGTTCGATCTGCGAGTTCCCTTCACAAGTCATAACGGTTCGGCTTGCATCTGGCTGGAAGCTCGCAGCGTTGCGGCAACCGATGCGGACCTCGCGACGTTGTATGACGACATGCGTGTCGGCATGTTGGCGGACTTCATTGAAGGGAGCGACCCGGGACTTTGCCTGGCAACGCACGTTCCGCCGGAGATCACTGCGTGGGGCCGACGTTGTCAGCAAGAGATCGTGACTCAGGCCGAGGCCCGTGACCTTGCAACTCGTTGCGGCATTCGGCTCGAAGGTTTGGGCGGCACGAACGGCGGGGTGATCGGCGCGTTGGCGGCAATCGGACTGACTGCGGACGGCAATGACGGACGCCTCGTACAATGGCAAGAATGGCCCGACGAACTCACTGGACCGACGCCCGTTGAGCGACTTTGGGAACGAGACATCGAAGTCCGCACGCTGACCGGAGACGCCGTCGGCAATCCGCGACCGAATCGATCCGATGGACGCGAATTGCAGACCGGCATCGTCGATGTTGGCAAACACGCTCGGGCGAATTTGCGTGAGCATCGGGCTTGCTTGTTCGTCGTTGCCGCAACGCCCGAAGCGAAGTCAAACCTCCGAGAAAATTGCACCGGCGACCGGAGCGGTGTCAGGCACAAGATGCAGTCGTCGCAAGATCGAGGGGTTGACGCCGCCTCGCTTGCCGTTCAGGGCATCTCTGCTGCGGACCAGTTTTCAACGGCGAGTCAGCTTGACGATTTGGTCGAATGGGTGGCGGTGAAGTTGAAGTGAAGCCTTGCTGAGTTTCGACCTACGGCTAAACTGCGGCACGAATCGCACGGTCGTGCTATTTGGGCGACTTGCGATGAGCCGGTCACTTCGCTGGAACAGGAATTCGTTATGTCTCGCAAAGGTTTCACGCTCATCGAATTGTTGGTCGTCATCGCGATCATCGCGATCTTGATTGCCCTGCTGTTGCCCGCCGTGCAGCAAGCTCGTGAGGCCGCGCGGCGATCGCAGTGTCGCAACAACCTCAAGCAGATTGGACTGGCGTTGCACAATTACGAAGGGAGTCATCGCCTCTTTCCAATGGGCGTGCTCGGCGCAAATAGCACTCCGTCGGCCACGAATCAGCTTCACACGTGGATGACGCTGCAATTGCCGTTCATCGACCAAGCGCCGCTTCTGAAGCAATACAACTTCAACCTAGCCTACAATCACGCGAACAACGCCGCCGCCGTATTGACCACATTGCCCGCGTACTTGTGCCCTTCTCACGATCAGCCCCAGCCAGTCGGCGGAGTGTTCGGGCAAAGTCACTACGCGGCGAACGCAGGAACTCAGCCGGGCCAGAACGACGGATTGCTGTTTCCGTTGTCGAGCGTCGCGATGCGTGATGTTCGCGACGGGACATCGCAGACCATCGCCGCCAGCGAGATCGCGTCGGACATGGGTGGCTGGGCCTGTGGAGTTGCCGGCGGGGGTGGAGGTGGCGGGGGTGGAGGAGGTAGCGGCGGCAGTCAAGGTTATGCGCGCGCCGTACTTCGCTGGTGGCAGACCTTCGGTGCAACGCCCTCATGCAAGTCGGGAATCAATCCGCCGGTCTCTGCGTGTAACGAGCGTCGCTTTCAATTTTCGAGCTATCACACCGGCGGTGCTCACACCCTGATGACCGATGGCCAAGTCCGTTTCTTGAGTGACAAACTCGACATCAACGTGCAACGCAGCCTGACCACTCGCCAAGGACGAGAAGTTATCGGAGAGTTTTAGGCTCTGTCCCAATAGATGGAGATTGATTTATCGGCACACGATGCCAGCCGTTGAAGAGGTAGCCTTTGGCATTCCAGCGCGGCATCTGTGGCTGTGTTTCACCGCGCGAATCGGTAGCTCGCACGATCAACTCACGTTCGGTTGATTTGACCACTACGATTGCTGACCAAAGTTGCCAACAGAATTCAGCCGCAGGCGATGTCAGCTTCGCTTCGATCCACGATTGGCCGCCATCGGCAGAGACCTCAACTTTGCGGATCGACACGCCCGATATCCCTGGCGGCAGCACATAGCCCGTGACTTCGGCTCGCTCGGACTTGGTGGTGACGGTACAGATCGCCGAGTTCAAAGGCATGCGATAAATCGGCGCGTTCTCGGCCACTTCGAGCAGATCGCCGGTATCGACGAGCTTGTAAACGTCGGCGACGAAATGATTCGGCGACGGTCGATCGGCCACCACAATTTTGCTGAGCCATTTCACGCTGCGAGCACCGATATAGCCGGGAACTACGGAGCGAACAGGAAAGCCATGATCGGCGGTCAGCGGTTTGCCATTCATCATCGTGGCGAGCAGCGTCCCCGAGGCCCCATCGCGGTCGAACAGCGCCTTCTCCAGCGGGATCGAGCCGCCAAATGCAAACGTCTTGCCGCCGTCTTCGACGGAATCGAGTCCCTCGAACCAAACATGCTTGGCCGATTCGCGCACGCCCGCTTTCTTCAACAAGTCCGAGAGCCGAGCACCGCTCCACTGCGCGTTGCCGATCGCACCCTCACGCCACTGCATACCTTTCACTGGCTTGATACGGCTGTGTTCGGAGCGGCGATTGCCGGCACAAGTGAGCGTGGCAGTGACGGAGTGCTGCTCGAATTGACCGAGTTCCACCAGCGACATCGTCAGCGGTTTTTCGACCAAGCCTTCAACAGACAAACGGAAGGTGTCGGCTTCAAGCACCGGCGTGTTGCCATGACTGCGAATGAAAAACGACTCGGCCGGCGTAATCCACGACTTCGCGAGGTCCAACAACAGCGGCTCGGCGTTCAGCGGAACTTTCGAGTGGACCAGCAAGCGGCTTTCCTCTGCCGCCCTCAAGGAAGACGTGCGTTGAGAAAACATTGTGATGCCGATCGCTCCGATCGAAAGTTTCTTCAAGAACAGCCGACGATCAAATTGCGGGAAGAAGGGCTCGCTGAGCATGGCAATTCGACTCCGTGTCTAAGGGTTGATCATTTCAGGCAAAGCCAATTTTCATTGGCACACCGCTCATCATTTTCGAGCCCGCGCATGACTTCGCCGACAAGACTCTACTGGCGTCACACCAGTCTGTCTTGTCGGCGAATATCGCATTTGAATTGCGAACAAACACTTCACTCGGTCTCGGCCTAGCAGACCGTTCAAAAAGTGTGGCACAACGCTCCGCGTCGTGAACAGCAAGCAAAAAATCCAACGAATAACAGCGATTCACGATTCAGAACATCGTGACACACTGTAATTTTCAACAGATGACTAGAAGTCGTGGGCCAAGCGCATTCCGAACTGGTGAATGAGGCCGTCATTCACATGCGTTACACCTTTATCGAAGCTCCGTTGAGTCAGCGCGTAGTTCCACTGGACTTTCATATTCGGGTTCAGAAACCAATTCAAACCGAAGGTGTAGTCGTTGAGGTTTCCGCCGCTGATGCCTTGGCTATTGAGGTTCGCTGTCGAGTAGCGGAACGCCGCCTGCCAAGCACCCGGTTCAAAGCAGCCACCCTTCCAACGAAAGTTTCGATCCGGAACGATGCGGGTGAAGACGCCCGCTTTGCGGTCGTAATCACGAGACTCGCCAGTCAGGAAATAGTGAATTTCCGCGTATGACCCGGTCGAGTAGTACGTCCCCAAAGGCTTCGCACCCAAGCCGACTCGCGCGTTTGTAGCCCAAGAGCCCATCCATTCTGCTTGGAATGACCACGGGCCGTTGATGCCCGCCAATTCGAGTCCACTCAGGTATTGGCGATCCGCGTTGAAGAAGCCAGTGTCGGCGTAAATGGTGGAAAGATTCGCTGGGCCGTTTCGCAGATCGCGAGCTCGGAATCGTAGCGAACTGTCACCGTTCACCGAATTGGGATCGCGAATGCTTCCGGCAGCACCGACGTGTAAAAGTTGGTGGCACTCTTTGTCGTCGATGATCAAGTACGTGAGACGAGCGGTCCCGGCGTAGTTGCCATCACCAATCCCATAGGCAAAGACATTGGAGTTGTTGGTGTTCTTGTAGGCTCCAATGGCCCACACTCCGCGCTCTTCCGCATAGTTGTTCAAGAACGTGACGCCGGGCGTGAAGCCGTTGTTGTTAGGGCCAGCAAATAAATCTTGGTTGTAGGATCGCTCCATGAAGTTCAGCCAGCGGCTGCTCATCAAGTGTTCAAATCCGAACGGTTCTTTGTAGTTGCCCACATAGATGTTGCCGACCCACGGCACTTCCTTGAACTTGAAGTACAAATCCGTCGGTGCCGGAATGTTGACCGTGTTCTTGATCGTGTTCCGATCTGGCGATCCCGCTGGAAGAGTGGCACTCGGTTCAACGGTCGTCGAATTGACGAAGTCAAACTCCGCGACGTAGTCGATCGTTTCGTAGATCGTGCCGTCTGCTCGCAATCGAGCACGACGAAAATCGACGGCATCTTGTGCCTTCGAGCCGTTGATCCCACCGGCTCCGTCCAAGGCGTGAGCTTGTTGACCGACCCAAACGGAATCGAACTGCGTTCGGCCTCCGATGTGAACCTTGAACTGTTTGTCTTCGGACGCCCATTCAATGCCGTTGTTCCAGCCGGTCTTCCAAGCGGGCTTCGCATCGGCGGCAGCCGCCGCATTCGGATAGGCCGACATCATCTCGGCATTGGCCGGAGTGATTCCCTGCGACATCGACTGCTTCAACTCGGCGTTCTCGGCTTCGAGTCGATCGAGTCGCTGTTGCAGCACTCCGACACGAGTGGCGACGTCTTCGATATCGACCGCCTCGGTCTTGGCGGGAGTCTGCGGCAACAATTGCGGCTCTTCCGCAAAAGTCATTGCTCCACACATCAAGCTCGCCGAGCACATCCAAGCGAGGTGTTTGCGCAGGTTCCTCATCTTGCGATTCCTTTCGCAGTGATTTTAGTTGGAGCCGCGAATCCATTCGCGGCTTTATGAAATTCAAGTGCTGGGAACTCGTCTTAACAAAGTCGTTTCCCAACAGGCGTTAGGTATCGGGATTACTCAATTCTCCGAAGGAATCAGTGATTTCGGTTGTGTCTGAAATTAACAATTCGCAACTGAAGGACCGTTGCAACCGTTAAAGTTTCACGACAGCCATGCGGACCACGCAACCAAGTGAAGCTTGGTAGACTTTACCGATCGTGCTCATCTCCAACGAACGAAAGCGTCTTTGATCTCGGAGCCCGCAGCATGCCCGCTGGCTCTGTTTCTTTTCAGGGCTGAGCCGCATTAGTGCTGTCGTAATTGACGCTGACGACCTTCGTCGATCGGCGAAGGTTGTATTCTTTCGGCGGGCCGAAACCGCGCGAGTGGGTCCAACAGCCTGTTGAAAATCATGGTGGCTCGACGCTCCACGTCGAGAGTGGCGGTCATTTGCCGATGATTTTGGTGGCCGTTCACAATGCGGAGAGTCGTGCCACAATTCGTCAACAGGCGGCTATCGCAGTCGCTATCAAGAATGCGTCAAGAACAACTCCCGCACGCCGAACTCGTTACGCCTCTCGGAGAAACGAATGGAACGATCACTGGGACCGCCGCCGTCGTGGACGATGCGATATGTGCTCTGCGCAGTGTTGGTGGTTCCGGCGTTGATCTCACCGGCACCGTGGCCTGCAAAGTTGTTTTCGTTGTGCTTTGTGGCCGCGATGACGGGGACCACGCGGACGTCGAAGATTATTGGTCCCGAACTAGGCCGTGTTGACATTCTATTTGCGAAACTGGAGAGCGCTGGTAAACCACGTGAGTGGAATTTGCCTCAAGGAGGAGGAATGTCATGCGGCGGT
>JAYUFI010000870.1:0-3706 GCA_043738805.1 Planctomycetaceae bacterium
GTCGGCTCTCGCAGGAACGACCGCTGTCGCTCGATTGCTTCCAAGCGCGAGCGACGAATTCGCATCGGCCAAAAAACGTCGCAGCCCGCGAGCGACTCGTGAACCGGTGACCTCGATCCCTTCGGGACGCAGCCGGCCGACCATGTCGGAGTTGATCACTAACTTGACTCGCGACAACGGAATTGTCGGCGACGAGACCCAGTGCTTTGATCCGAGCAAACCTTTTTCTTCACCGTCCCAAAACGCAAACAACACTGTTCGACGTGGCGGCTGAGGCAACGACTGCATCGCTTCAATGACTTCCAACAACGCGGCAGTGCCACTCGCGTTGTCATCCGCTCCGTTGTGAATGTAGCCGACCGGGCCGCGACTATTTCTCGGCGTGCCGAATCCGACGTGATCGTAATGAGCGCAGACAATCACAACTTCATCGGACACGCGTGAGTCTCGTCCCCTGACGCACGACAGCACGTTGCGCATCGAGCCGTTGAACTCTTGAATGAACTGCCCGTCGGCAGCGGCGGGAGTCACGCGGCGTTTTCGCAGTTCTTGGATGAGATAAGCACTCGCTGCGTGACCGCTCGTTGTTCCCGCCTCGCGACCCTGCAACGCGTCGCTGGCCAATGTGCCGACATGCGTCTTCAGGTCTTCGACGTGAATCGACTCAACCGCCGCGACGACAGCATCGCCGTCAATCTGCGGACTCGATGACTCCGTCGCGCGAGTTGAAGAAGTTGAGGTCGCAGAGATAACGCTGAAAAGTAACCAGGCAGTGAGGATTCGATGTCGCCGAACCGCCACGTCATCTCGCGTCAACTCCGAAAACAACCGCATCCGCAGCCCCCTCATGTTTGCACTCGATCGGAAAACCACGCGATGAGCCCTCCACAAACGATGATCGGCAACCACACCGCGAGATCCTGGGGAATCCAATTCATACGGCCGAAGTACACCGTTCCTTCTTTCACCGCGATCATCAAGACCATGATCAAACAGCAGATGGCCATGTTGGTGATCAGCGAAAAACTCTCCTTTCGCAAAACCAACGGGACCGTCAAACAAACAGCCAGTAGATTGGCCAAAGGCTTCGTCAGCCGTTCGTGCAAATGCAACGTTTGAGTTCGCATGGTCATCACACTCATCGACGGATTTCTTAATCGCTCCACGAGGTCCATCGTCGATTGGTAGCGGTAAGAACTGGCGGCCATCGGACCATCGAGTAACAAATCACTGCTGATATCACTTTTCACAAAGACCTCATTCGCATCATCCAGCGGTAAAATCACTTTTGAACCCGCGAGAGTTAGTCGCAGTTCATCGAATTTGGGAGCCGCGCGTTTCAATTGCCAACCGGCGGGAAGTTCTTTGCTCTTCCGCCGATAAACCGCCTCACCAGCCTTCAGCGACGTGATCTCCGAAACCAATTCCGGAGCCGGCAACAGGAATTCGGCGTCCACCAAGCGTTGATCGGCGAGAAAGAGCTGCTGAGCAGCGATCTCAATATGGGATGAGAAGTCACGCTGCGTCTTCACTGGCTGCCCGTCCGCACTAGCCATACCGATCGGTTTGAGCAACTCGGCAGACAGTCTCGGAAAGAGAAACTCCTGATTCATCATCAACAGTCCGTTGACGAGCAACGTACCGAACAACATCGGCACGACGAGACGAAACGTCGGCACTCCCGCCGACAGAATCGGATGAATCTCACGGTTCTTCTGCAACATTGCGAAGACAACCATCGTCGAGATCACCGTCAAGATCGGGCCGACCATGTCAAAGAGTATCGTCGTTTGACAGGCGTAATATTCTGCCATGCGGCCCAAGACGGCGAGCGCACTCGCGCCTGCCTTGGCACGATTTTGGAACGCGTCAACGTTCGTGAAACCATCAAAGATGACGTACAACCCGACAGTGGCAAAATAGCCAATGCCGAACACATGCCAAAAGCGGCGCAGCAAGTAGCGGTCAAAGGTGGTCACGGCGAATCCATTCCCCGCGCAGGCTCGACAGAAATCCGTTCCGTCAATTTCCAGCGGGCGGGATTACAGGCCAATCAACGCGATGGGTCAAGCGAGTTCTTCCGTCTGTAATTTCGAAGAGTCGGCGAGAGCGGACGCGCCCCAAACGCTTTGTGCTGGCGGTCGCCCGATGCGCTCGCCAGCAAACAACCTCGTCTTGTTCGATCGCCCTCCGCGACCTATCGTCCCGCCCCGGACGGATACTCGTGATTCAGAGGACGCAGTGATGCGATGCTTCAAATGGATTTTGATGGGCCTTGTGATCAGCGCGATTTCAGCCGGCTGCGCTCTCACTCACGAAGTGCAACCGTATCGACTCTGGCGTTTCAATCGCGGGCCGGGGCCGAGTTCCAATCCGTACTTCTCTGTGAGCGATCCAGCTCTGCCGTTTGCGGCACGTGCGATTGGTTGGACGCCGCACAAGCCCGCAACAATTGACCGCACGGCGTCGGCTGACCTGGCTCATGAGCCGCCGGTTGCTGATCTGGATTGACGTCGCCACACTCATTTGCCGTGCTTGTTTGTTAGCACAACGCGCGAGCAAGTGTTTCCAACAGGACCACTCGCTTGCGCGTCGTGCTAGTTTTCCGTGAGCGAGGGCTAGTGGGGCAATCACGTCGTGTGTTTCGCAAATCCTTGGGGCTTGTTGAGCCTGCTGGTGTTGCCGACGATCGTGGTGATCCACTTGTATCACCGACGATATCCAACGCTGCATGTTGCCGGATTGCATTTGTGGGGTATTGAAACTCACACGACAACTGCGGGGCGCACGCGCGAGCGATTGCCGATCACAGCCTCGTTGATCTGCGAGTTGTTGGCCGCGTTGCTGTTGTCGCTCGTGCTAGCCGATCCGCGTTGGGGACAGCTCGGTAAGGTCGTGCATTTGGTCGCGGTCTTGGATAACTCGGCGTCGATGGCCGCGCGGCCTCCGGGCGAGAATGAAAAACCGCTTCGAGACGTCGCTGTCGAAGAACTCGAACGTCGCATCGCAACGCTACCACGCGGGAGCGTCGTCACGTTGCTTCGCACGGGCCGACGGCCAGAGATGCTCGCCGGGCCGGCCGTCTCGTGGGACGACGCGAAACAAAAACTGGCCGACTGGAAACCCGCCCTGCCGAAGCATGATTTTCTGCCGACATGGGATCTCGCCGCTCAATTGGCAGAAGGGACCGGCGAGCTGCTGTTCTTGACGGATGCCGTTCCGGGGAAAGAAGTCGCAGTTCCGAAAACGATGGAAGTCATTTCGGTCGGTCGCGCGCTGGAGAATGTTTCGATCTCGGCGGCGCGCTGGGACTTTGATTCGCAGGCAGCAAAGGGACGCGTCTTCGTGCGGTTGACGAATCACGGCAAGCGACCGGCGAGCGTGCGAATCGCCGGTCTGCTCGGTGCGGCTGACGATACGAAGCCGACGAAAGCCGCAGCCTCAACAACAAAGCCCAAGTCGGACGCTGATCCGCAGGCACCGGAGTCTTCATCACGCAAAACAATCTTCGAGAACGATGTGTGGCTTGATGCGGGTGCTGCGATGCCGTTGGAGATTGACGTTCCCGGCGGACTTGGACGGATGACGGTCGAATGCGAATCCTTCGGCGACGGACTGTCACTCGACAACCGCGTGGAGTTGATCGAACCGAAAGTCCGTTTACTGCACGTGGCGGTCACGCTGCCGAAAGAGACCGCCGCCGAGC
>JAYUFI010000871.1:0-3699 GCA_043738805.1 Planctomycetaceae bacterium
CGACGCGGAGCGTCGTGCCACACAACGGCTCGCAGCGCTCTGTTTTGCACAACGCAACTTGAACCAAGAGTGACTACAATCCGCCGACCTTCAGGAGACACACCTTGTCTGATGCTTGCCGCGAAACTTTGAATGCCACGCTCCACAACAGCCGCTTTCTGAAAGCCGTTCGTCGTGAGCCAACCGACGCGACTCCAATTTGGATTATGCGGCAAGCGGGCCGATTCATGCCCGAATACATGGCCGTTCGGAGCAAAGTGACCTTTATGGAGCTTTGCAAAACGCCGGAACTTGCCGCTGAAGTGACGCTGATTGCTCAACGAGTTTTGGGCGTCGATGCGGCGATTTTGTTTGCCGACTTGCTGCCAATCCTCGAACCGATGGGCATGCACCTGGAGTACCTGCAAGGCGAAGGTCCGGTCATTCACAATCCGTTGCTTGAGGCATCGGACGTTGATCGCTTTCATCGCTTGGAAGATGTCTCGTCGTTGAGCTATGTCTTCGAGGCCGTGCGGCTGATTCGTCGCGACTTGCCCGCGAACATACCGCTATTGGGGTTCGCGGGAGCACCGTTCACGCTCGCGTCGTACGCGGTCGAAGGAGGCGGATCGAAGAATTACGCGCGCGTGAAGAAGCTCATGTATTCGGACGCCGGAGCTTGGACCGCACTCATGAATTGCTTGACCGACAGCCTCATCAAATATTTATTGGCTCAGATTGAAGCGGGTTGCCAGGCGGTGCAAATTTTTGATAGTTGGGCCGGTTGTCTTTCGACGAGCGACTATCGCGAGTACGTCCTTCCGCACACGAAAGCGGTGATCGACGGTGTGAAGCACGCGGCTCCGGTGATCAACTTCGCGACTGGCAATCCCGCGCTACTCCCGTTGCTGCGCGAAGCGGGCGGAGATGTCATCGGCATCGACTGGCGCATCGACTTGCGAGATGCTTGGCAGGCGGTCGGCCACGACGTCGCCGTGCAAGGAAACCTCGATCCGATCGTGCTGTTGTCAGACCTCAACACGATCCGTCGCAAAGCCGACCATGTGCTGCGTGCGACCGACGGACGCCCCGGTCATATCTTCAACTTGGGACACGGAGTGCTTCCGGAAACACCCGCAGAGAATGTCAAAGCGTTGGTTGAAATGGTCCATGAGTTTAGGCACTGCCCCGTAAATCCGTAGGACGGGCACTCCTACCCGTCGAATCATCGTAAGACGACGGGCAAGAGTGCCCGTCCTACGAGCTTGTTCTGAGTCATTCCAATCCGGAACACACGGCGAACGCCATGACAATTGCCCCGCTCGGTTCTGCGGAATGGCTGGAAACCGATGGACTCGGCGGGTTCGCGATGGGGACGGCGTCGGGGGTACGGAGTCGGCGGTATCACGGGCTGTTGGTGAGCGCGCTCAATCCGCCGACAGGGCGAGCCGTTCTCGTCAGCGGCTTTGATGCGTGGATCGAAACGCCTGTCGGACGATTCGCACTGAGTACGCAGCGATACCGCGAAGACATGCGACATCCCGACGGTGAGACTCGTTTGGAGTCGTTCGATTGGGAGCCGTGGCCGACATGGCGCTGGCGGTTGCCCGACGGTGCCCTCGTTGAACATGACCTCTTCATGCCGCATGGTGCTGCGGCCGTTTGTTTACGTTGGACAATTCGCGGCTGTGACTCCGCTCGCTTGCTCGTCCGACCGTTTCTCGCGATGCGGGATTACCACTGCTTGCAGCATGAGAACTCGGCGTTTCGCTTCGATGCCGATGTGACGTCGATCAGCAATGACGAGGAGTCGCGCGTCGCATGGCAACCGTATGCCGACATGCCATCAATCGTCAGTTGGTCGAACGGTTGCTATCAGCACGAGCCAAATTGGTATCGCCAGTTCTTGTACGCTCACGAATCGGAGCGAGGACTCGATTGCCTGGAAGACCTCGCGACTCCCGGGATATTGTCGTGGGACTTGTCGCCCGGAGGCTGTGACAAAACCGTAGAACAGGCGGCTCGCCTGTTTGCCGCTGGCGAAGAAGAAGGAAGCAGGCGAGCCGCCTGCCCTACGAACGGCGAAGCTATTTGGTTGCTTTCAACAGATAAGTACGAAGCGACTATCCGACCGACGCACGAGCAATCGCTCGTTGATGCGGTCGCCGCGCTGCGAACTCGCGAAGCCGAACGTCGAGGTCGCTTTGCCGATTGGATGCACCGCTCTGCGGATCAGTTTTTGGTTCAACGCGGTGAGGGAACAACGATCATCGCCGGTTATCCGTGGTTCACCGATTGGGGCCGCGACACGTTCATTGCGTTGCGCGGGCTTTGTCTCGCAACCGGTCGGCCTGATGTGGCTGAATCGATCTTGTTGGCGTGGGCCGGAACCGTCAGCGAAGGGATGTTGCCGAATCGCTTTCCCGATCACGGCGAAGCTCCAGAGTTCAATTCGGTGGATGCTTCGCTGTGGTTTGTGATCGCCGTACATGAGTTTCTACGTCGCCGTCACGCTCCGCGTGACGAGCCGTTCGCTTCACAAGGCGTTGGCGTCTCAGAAGAGATTGTCACATCACAAAGCGTTGGTGAGCGATCGGCTCATCACGCGGAACGTGACGGCGACATACCGGCTAATTGTTGCGTTGAGATTTTGCGACGCGCCGTTCGCGAGATTCTCGAAGGCTACGCACGCGGCACGCGGTTCGGCATTCGCTTGGATGCCGACGGACTCATTGCAGCGGGAGCGCCAGGAGTGCAGCTCACGTGGATGGATGCGAAGGTCGGCGACTGGGTCGTGACGCCGCGCATCGGCAAGCCAGTTGAGATTCAAGCACTCTGGTTGAACGCGTTGTGGCTGGAGTTGCAGCACGCGAAACAGGTCGGTGACGCCGAGTCCGTTGCTCGCTGGGCAAAGCCGTTTCAACTTGGCCTGCAATCGTTCCGCAAAAAGTTTTGGAACGCTGCCGAAGGATGTTTGTTCGATGTCGTTGATGTCGGTCATCAAGTCGGCGCGGTCGATACGGCGTTTCGAGCGAATCAGATTTTCGCAGCCGGCGGCTTGCCATTCACGTTGCTGAGTCGCAATCAAGCGAAGCAAGTCGTCACTGCGGTCGAGTCCCGATTATGGACGCCGCTCGGCCTGAGAACGCTCGCGCCGGGATCACCGAATTACGCGGGCCATTACGGTGGCAGTCCGTGGCAACGCGACGCGGCCTATCATCAAGGAACCGCGTGGCAGTGGCTGCTCGGCCCGTTCATCGAAGCGTGGGTGAAGACGCGCGATGATCCGCAAGCCGCTCGCGTTGAAGCGACTCACCAATTCATCGAACCGTTGTTGGCTCATCGGTATCAAGCGGGGTTGAATCACATTTCAGAAATCGCCGACGGCGATTCGCCACACACATCAAACGGCTGCCCGTTCCAAGCCTGGTCGCTGGGGGAGTTGCTCCGCATCAGCAAATGGCTGGAAGCAACGGGCTCAAAACACTCCTAAGAACTTGTCCAAGAACAACACAGTAGACCGGTTTTCCAAACCGGTCGCAGTGACGCCCCGGTTTGAAAAACCGGGCTACAAAAACACGGAGTTGTTTTTGGACAAGTGCTAACGCCGAGCACCTCGATTCCTAGAGCAGTTCCATCGGAGGTCTAGCGCGATCTTGGTAAGCCCGGTAGATTAGGGGTCATCTTAAGGAGGAGGTTTCATGGATCCCTACAGCACAG
>JAYUFI010000872.1:0-25778 GCA_043738805.1 Planctomycetaceae bacterium
CGCGCCTGTTCGCATTCGTCGAGGGCCTGATGGCCGACTGATGCTCGAATCAGAAGACACGGCGGCACTCGATCAACTAGAGGAATTGCTCCACGAAGCAGCGCCTCCGAAGCGGGACTACAAGATCTTCTACCTGAAGTACTCAACGACGTGGGCGTACTCCGTCGAACTGAGTTTGAAAGACTTCTTTGACGAAGACAAAAAGAAAAGCAGCAGCACTTACAATCCGTATTTCGGTCGCATGATGGGGGGAGAAGAAAAGGACACGACTCGCCGGCTGTCGAAGCGCAAGCCGTTGAAATTCATTTCTGATTCAGACAGTGGCACGATCATCGTTCAAGGAGCCGACGCCCAGCAGCTCAAGACGATTCAAGAACTGATCGACATTTACGACAAACCGCCAAGCACTGACGGCAAACAGGTCCGCAAGACGGAGACCTTCACGCTGAAGTACGCGAAAGCTCCCGTCGTCGCCGAGGCCATCAAAGACGTTTATCGCGACTTGCTGTCATCCAACGACAAGGCTCTGCAAAACCAAAAGGGCAAAGACGGTCAGAAGCCGCCCGAAAAAAACTACACGTTCGTGTACGGCGGTGGAGGCGGAGACGACAAGGGGGGCAAGGCTCAAGAAACTCCAGTCAAGTTTAAAGGCTTGTTGTCGTTGGGGGTCGATGAAGTTTCCAACACGATCATCATCTCTGCTCCCGAAGGAATGTTGGAAAACGTCGCCGAACTCATCGAACGACTGGAGAAGGCCGCGCGTCCGACGAACACCGTGCAGGTCGTGCAAATCAACAGCCGCCAAGTGAACTCCGCCGAGCTGCAAAAGCGACTGGCCAAAATCTTCAAAATGCCGAAGCCTCCGCAGCAGAAACAGAACCCACAACAGCAACCTCAACCGCAGCAAGTTCAGGAGAATAACGATGAGCCGGTCATCGTTCCGTGAGCAAACTTGGAAGAGGCGCAATTACTACGACCCGCAGCCCCGCACTCGATTTCCGGCGATTCTTGCTCAATCGAATCTGCGAGTTTGGTGAAGCGGCAAATTCTGCCGATCCTCGAAAGGTCAGAAGTGGCATCAGCCGCTCGGTTCATTTTCGAGTCTCAGGTCAGGTGGCCTGAGTTGGACAACGGCGGGTTCGCCGAACATCAGGAAAGGGAGAGCATGAGAAAGATTGTTTTAGGTTTGGTAGCACTGGCCGCAGTCGTGGCAATTTCGGATTCGGCACAGGCGCGTGATCGACGGTTTTCGTCCCGGTCACAACGTGTGAGCCGCAGCTATTACACTCAACAGCCGGTTGAGTACGCTCAGCCACAACAAGGTTACTACGAGCAGGATCGTCCGAGCCTGTTCGGTGGCCTGATGGATATGGAGCGTCGCAAGAACGCTTGGCTGCGTCAGACGTTCCTCGGCCAATAGTCTTCAGCAGCGGTGAACAAGAGAAGTTCACAATTAATTTCAACACGCTCGCAACTCCTGACTGCTGACAAGGCAATCAGAGTTGCGAGCGGTTTTCGTTTTACGGTTGTTGAAAACATTGTGGCTCGATGCTCCGCGTCGAGAGTGTTTCATACATGTTTCGGGCAAAAACTCTAAAGCACTCCGCACGACGCGGAGCGTCGTGCCACACTTTACGACACGCGAATCGCGAGCAGCAACGGAGCAAATCATGACCACACGAACTCTGCGAGTCGGACAGCCGTGGCGCGTGTTTGTCATCATGCTCGCAGTGATCTTCGTCAATGAGACATTGATCATGCTCATGCTGCCGCGCGTGTTGCCAGAGGGTGTGAGTTGGGTGATCGAGTCATTGCTGGATGCGTGGTTATTGACGCTGACCGTTGCGCCCATTTTTTGGATTTTGCTGATTCGACCACTGCGATCGCTGGCGGAGTTTCGGACGGAGATGCTCGCGCTCATGATCGCCGCTCAAGAAAACGAACGGCGGCGAATCGCACGTGACTTGCATGACGAGGTCGGTCAATCGCTGACCTCGTTGCTCATCGGCTTACGAACAGTCGCCGATTCCGAATCTCTCGAAGCCTCGCGGACTCGTGCGGAAGAGTTGCGTGAAGTGACCGCGAACGTTTTGGATGACATCAAACGACTGGCTCGCGGTCTGCGACCGAGTGTGCTGGATGACATTGGATTGACTCCGGCTCTCGAACGACTCGTTCAAGACTTCAGCCGCACGCATGGCATCGAAGTATCGCTGGATGCTGACGGACTGGCGGGGGCTCGATTTCCGGAGACGTTCGAGGTCACGGTTTATCGCCTCGTTCAAGAATCACTGACAAACATTGCGAAGCACGCCGAGGCCCAAAATGCTCATGTTTCTATTCAGCGGCATGGAGAACAACTGCGTGTTGAAGTACAAGACGATGGCCGTGGGTTTGTTGCCGTACCAACCAAGCGATTAATGGCTGACGGGCACATGGGGCTCACCGGAATGCAGGAACGAGCAGCGTTATTGGGCGGTTCGTTGGTGATTGAAGCGGAGCCGGGACAAGGGACGAAGGTGATTGCGACGTTGCCGTTGGCACACTGAAAGAAGATCAATGAGCAAGATTCGCGTACTGATTGTGGATGATCACGCCGTGCTCCGGTCGGGGCTGCGCATGATGATCAACGCTCAGGCTGATATGGAGGTTGTGGGCGAGGCTCCTGCAACCGTTGAGGCATTGGTGACGACTCGGCAGTTTCAGCCAGACATCGTGACGCTCGATCTGTCGATGCCGGGAGGGGGCGGGCTCAAGTTTTTGGAACAGGCTCGGATCGAGGGACTCAAGGCGCGCACAATCGTGCTGACGATGCACGATGACCCGGCCTATTTCCGCTCGGCAATTGCGGCGGGAGCGATGGGCTATGTTGTGAAAACGGCGGCTGACAACGAATTGTTGACGGCCATTCGAGCGGTCCATGACGGACGGCTGTTTGTCAGCATGCCGGGCGGCAAGCAAGAAGAGTTGTTGCACGCGCAATCGGGAGCATCGGGAAACGCGCTCAGTGATCGTGAACAGCAAGTGTTGATCTACTTGGCCGAAGGTCACACGAACAAAGAAATCGGCGAGCGATTAGAGTTGAGCGTGAAGACGATCGAGACATACCGCTCGCGCATTGCGTCTAAGTTGCAGCTTCGATCGCGCGCGGACATCGTGAGATATGCGCTCGACAGGGGGCTGCTCCGACAAGATGGTGGCTCGGCGGAATCGTGATCCACGAATGGCGAACGGGGCGGCGCTAGATCGTTATCGCCGAAGGCGTAGTTTTTGACGAGATTTTACGTAGCCGTCATCGCTCCACGTGACGAGCCGAGTGCTCGCCAACGCTGTGTGAAGCGACCGGCTCGTCACGCGGAGCGATGACGGCTACGTGCTTGCGGCTTCGCCGCGCGATAGGGTTTGCACGGTGGGAAAGTTGGCTCGTCGAATTGTCGTGGCTCAATTGGTGGCGTTGCTCGCCGCGCTGGTGATCGTGGTGCCGACAGAGATCGCACATCGTCAGGACGTTCTGCAAACGAAGTCGGCGCAGAATTGGATTGAAGCGTTTGAGTTTCACGGAGACTCAACGCTGCCTGTCTTGCTGCTGTGCGTCATTCCTTATTTCTGGTTTGTCCGGCGACCATTTTGGGTACCGAGCGGTCGTTGGTGGCGCAGCCTGAAAATATGGTGGTGCGCAGGACCGAGTGACGACGAACGCAAACTCGAACATGCCGTTTCGCACCGTCTGACGTTTGTCGCGGTGAGTGTTATTGCCCTGACTTCGCTCGCTGTGAATTGGCGAGTTTCCGAGCAGACGTTGCGACCGCGATCGCTCAAGGCATTTGAAAACGTGCGATTTGATCGCGACGAGTATCGCTTCGGCGAACTGCCTTCCGCCTATCACGATGAGTTCAGTTATCTGTTTCAAGCGCAGACGTACCTCGCGGGCCGGTTGTCATATCCGAGTCATCCGACAGCCGCGCGGTTGTTCGATCAGATGCACGTGGTCAATGAAGGCCGTTTTGCGAGCCGGTATTTTCCGGCGACCGGTTTGTATGTCGCGCCGTGGTTGTGGCTCGGTTGGCCGATCATGGGGCACTGGCTCGCAGGAGCAGCGATATGTTTATTCGTGTTTGGCATCGGCAGTGAGCTATCGAACAAAGGGACGGGCTTCGTGGCGGGAATGCTGACAGCACTCTCGCCGGGGATGGCGTTATTCGGCAATCTCGTGCTGGCTCACCACCCGACGTTGTTGTGCTTGAGCTTTTTCGCGTGGTCCTTTTTCCGCTGGCAGCGGCGCGGGTGCCTCTCGGATGTCGTGTCTGCGGGGTTCGGTTTGAGTTGGGCCATGCTGTGCCGACCAATGACCGCTGCGGGATTCGCGTTGCCGTTTGGAGTTGTTTTTGCGATGCGGCTGGTTCGTGGAGAGCCAACAGATTTTGGGACCGTTGGCCGAACGGTTTGGAAAACCGTTCTACGGATGGCGACCGCTAATTTCATCAAGCAAATTCTCGCGATGGCAGCACCGTTGGTCGTGGGCTTTGTCTTGCTGGCGATTCACAACAAAGCGATCACTGGCAGTTTCACGACGTCGCCCTATCAACTCTTCAATGACGTCTACACGCCGCGACATGTTTATGGATTCAACAACGTCGTGCGTGGCGAGCAACATCTGGGGCCGCGAGTGCTCGAAAACTACGATCGCTGGGCAGTGAATTTGACTGCGTCGCTGGCAGCGGAGAATTCGTGGAAACGTTTGCTGGCAGCGTGGCAATGGACGTTAGGACTTGTGCCGCTGCTGGTGGCGAGCGTGATCTTCGTGCTCACCGGCCACACGCGCGATCGGCGTTGGTGGCTCGTCTTCGCGAGCATCGTCTCGTTGTTCGCGGCTCACGTGCCGTATTGGTTCACGGGGATGTTCGATTGGCATTACGTGTTCGAGTCGGGACCGCTGTGGTGCTTGTTGCTCGCGGCTGTCACGAACACGTTGGGACAAAGTTGGCTAGCGGCGGATCGGCCTCGCATGCCGGTGTGGTGGGCATTGTTGATCGGGTCTGTGATCTTGGTGAATCACGTGGAGGCGATTCCGTTTTGGTACTCATCGAAGCTGCAAGCGGGAGTTGAGCAAGTCGCCTTCTCGCGGCTGAAATATCAAGCGTTCGATGAGTTATTGCAGCGTGAAGTGCGTCAGCGTCCGGCACTCGTGCTGATTGAGGCTGATCCGAGCGATCGGCATATCGACTATGTGGTGAATGAGCCGAGCTTGTCGGCAGAGATCATTCGCGGTCGATATCCCGTCGCCGATTGGCCGATCGAGCGGATCAGTTCGGAGTTTCCGAACCGTCACATTTACTTGTACCGCGCGAAGACCGGCGAGTTGAGATTGGTCACGAGGTTGAACGCGAAATGAACACTCCGAACGCAACGCGACGAATTGCGATCATCGGCGGCGGCATCACCGGTCTGTCGGCTGCGCTGCGTCTCAATGACATCGCTCGCGAACGTGATGTCTTGATTGATGTCACGCTGCTGGAAAACGCCGCTCGTTTGGGAGGCGTGCTGCAGACCGAGCGGATCGGTGGATATCTCGTCGAGCATGCGGCGGACATGTGGATCACGAACAAGCCAGAAGGAGTTCGCCTGTGTGAACGGCTGGGCTTGGCGGAGCGATTGATCCCGACGGACGCAAAATTTCGCCGGTCGTTCGTGCTGCGCAACGGGACGCCGTATGCGGTGCCGGAAGGTTTTCAATTGATGGTTCCGGAGCAAGCGTGGCCGATGCTCCGATCGCCGCTGCTCAGTTGGCGTGGGAAGCTGCGGATGCTGGCGGAATACTTCGTTCCCGCGCGGCGTGATGGAGCTGACGAGAGTTTGGCCGACTTCGTCTGCCGTCGCTTTGGTCGAGAGACGTTTGAGCGACTTGTGCAGCCGTTGGTCGGAGGAATTTACACAGCCGATCCGGAAAAGCTGAGCCTGAAGGCCACGCTGCCGCGCTTCATCGACATGGAGCGCACGCACGGCAGTCTGATTCGTGCGGCGATCGCTGAGCGACGACAGCGTTCGTCAAAAGAATCGGGCACAAGCGGTGCGCGATATGGTTTGTTTGTTTCGTTACCGAATGGCATTCAAGAGTTAATGACTGCATTGATCAAACAGGTCAACGCTCACACGGCGATCCGATTGCAAACAGCCGTGCAAAGCGTGCGTCGAAATGAACTCGGTCGATTTGTCGTCACGTCCTCGTCCGTGAGTTCGTCAGCGAAAGGTGAAACATCGCACGAGGAATTCGACGCGGTCATCCTCGCCGTCCCCGCATACGTTGCGGCACGTTTGCTGAAGGACGATCAGCAAACGCTTGCCGGTGAATTAAGTCGCATCGAATACGCCTCAACGGCGGTGATCGCAAGCGGCCACAAACTGGCCGACATTCAGCATCCACTGAATGCGTTCGGCATGGTGATTCCGCACATCGAACGGCGTAAAGTGTTGGCAGTCTCATTCACGAGCCGCAAGTTTCTCGGCCGCGCACCCGACGGTCACGTGCTGTTGCGAACGTTCGTCGGCGGGGCGTTGCAGTCAGAACTGAATGACTTGGATGACAGCGGCATCTTGGAAATCGTGCGTGATGAACTCGAAGAGATTCTCGGAATGCGTTGGAATCCCGACTTCGCGATCGTGCTGCGACACACGCGTGCGATGCCGCAATATCACGTCGGACATCTCGAAGTCGTCGCCCGCATCGAAGCGACGTTGGCGGCCTGTCCAGGACTCGCGTTGGCGGGAAGCTATCTGCGTGGAGTCGGTATCCCTGACAGCATTGGCAGCGGCGAAAATGCGGCGGCGAAAGTTTTGAGTAATCTGCCTAAGTAACCCGAAGCGTAAGCGAGGGCGAGCATTTCGTAACGCGCGGAACTCGAAGTCGTGCGAAGTAATCGTCCTCGCTCACGCTTCGAGTTACTCATGAAAGGAATTCGATGACATCAGAAATCGTGGCACATCGCGGGGCATCGGCGGATGCTCCGGAGAATACGTTGGCGGCGATCACGCTCGCTTGGGTTCAAGGGGCTGACGCGGCTGAGATTGATGTGCTGCTCACGGCGGATGGGCAATTGGTGGCGATTCACGATGACACCACATTGCGAACCGGTGGCGTCAATTGGCTCGTTGCCGAGCGATCGCTGGCGGATTTGAAAACGCTGGATGTCGGTTCGTGGAAGTCACCGCAGTTTGCTGGCGAACGCATTCCGACGCTGGCCGAAGTGCTCAACATCATTCCGTTGGGTAAGCGGCTATTCATTGAAGTGAAATGCGGAGCGGAGGCGATTCCCGAACTGCGACGAGTTCTGGAAGCCGCTCGCACATCGCGCGAGCAAACGGTGCTGATCAGCCTCGACTTCAACACGATCGTGGCCGTCAAACGAGCGATTCCTGATCGAGTCGCCTTGTGGGTCACGGGGCAATTCGCTCACGATGTCGATGGCAAGATAACACTCCGTCCGCCGACGCGCGAGCTGATTGCTCAAGCGGTCGCAGCGGGACTCGATGGACTCGACATCAACGATCTGCCGCAGCGATTCAGCGGAGAGATCGCCCTAATTCGACAAGCCGGTTTGCAAACCTGCGTTTGGACCGTGAACTCGATCGAGCGGGCGAACTGGCTGCGCGAGGAAGGGATGCAGTCGATGACGACTGATGTTCCAAAGACATTGGCCGCCGCGTTGTTCTCGTAGCACAGGCGGCTCGCCTGTGATTGATGCGTTAATGCCGACACAGGCGGGCCGCCCGCGCTACGAAAACTACTTCGTCGCCGCTCGACTCAGTCGATCATTGAGCGCTCGGCCGAGTCCATGATTCGGAAACGCCTTTGCGAAAATTCTTGAGACTCCTGCTGCGTCCAACCGTCGCAACGCGGCAAAGAATTTTGCGGCCGCTGCAGTGAGATCACCAGTTGGCGACAAGACCTCGACTGCGGCGAAGCGATCCGCGTTCGGCTCAACGCCGAGCGTCAACAGACCAGCATCTCCCGGTGATTCAACGGACGAGAGATCATCCACAATCGTCAGCGGCGTGCGCGGAGCGTAATGCTGCGGCAACATTCCCGGTGATGATGCCGCTTCGTCGAGATGAGTCGTCGTTCGCTCAGGAACCAAAACAGGGCCGATGACCGCTTCGATCTCCTCCAGCGGGATACCACCCGGACGCATCAAGGTCGCGTTGTCTCCGTCAACGAGAATGACAGTCGACTCCACTCCCACCGAGCACGGGCCGCCGTCAAGGATGTAATCAATCTGGTCGCCAAGTCGTTCCGCAACATGCTCGGCAGAAGTCGGGCTGAGTTGCCCAAACGGATTCGCACTCGGACCAACGATCGGGAGATCGACCAGCCGCAACAGTTCCAGCGCGAGCGGATGAGCGGGCATCCGAATCGCAACGTTCGGCAGACCCGACGTCACGAGGTCTGCCACCAGATCCGTCTTCGGCACGATCAACGTCAACGGCCCCGGCCAGAACTTCCGACTCAACCGCTCCGCCTTCTCCGGCCAGACGGAGACGAGCCGCCCCAACCACGCTCGATCGGCGATATGCACAATCAACGGATCAAAGTGCGGCCGATTCTTCACCGCAAACACGCGAGCGACGGCAGCCACATCGAGCGCATTCGCCCCCAGCCCATACACCGTCTCCGTCGCAAACGCGACAAGCTTGCCGTCTTTCAGCAGCCGTGCGGCGTAGGTAACGTTGTTTCCAATTTGATCGTAATTCCTGGGAGAAAATGCTTTCATTGGCACACCCAAGAAACAACAGTTGCCACACCGATCACGAAAACAACGAACGCAGAGAGCAAAACCAGCAAAATGACAACAGGTACGAGGGTCTGTGGCTTCCGCTCAGCTTGTGTCTTGACCAGCAAATCTTCACGCCTTTCAAACCAATCGAAACCAACATCAGAATCGCCGGTCAATAAGTAGCTTAAATCGGCGACAACAGCGTCGTTCGATTGAGCCGAAAGCGGCGCAACGGCCATATTGAGGAATTCAATGCCCAGTCGAAGATAGCCCCGCTGGTTGCCGACAATCTTACACTCGTCGAGACCACCGCCGTATTGAGTCAGTCGAATTCGAGCCCCTTCGCGCGGGACTGATTCCTCAAGCTCCGACACGATCTTCTGGATGTACTCGGTGTTCGGCGAATTCATAACGAGACCTTGTTCCTCAACGGAAATCGGCGTTCAGTTTGAGCAATCAGTCTTGAACCAACGCTCCGCCCTTTTTTTCGAGGTGCAAGTTCCAGCGTTCGACGGCGACTCGGCGTTGGCCGGGAGGGTTGATGGGGGAGTATTCGTGTTTGAGGCCGGTCAGTTTTTGCACGTGCCAGAAGGCGAGTTCGCGGATCGCAATTTGTTCGCTTTCCAGCCAGTTCACCAGCATGTGTGACGTGGCGGCATTCTTGGCATCGTCGTGGTTGAAGCCCCACAACAAACGGTAGATTGCCTCCGCTTCGGTGGGGAGCAAATGGCGAGCAATCTCGGCCTTCACGAGTTGTCGATTTTGCGGATCGACTGGCAACCACAATCGCAGGCCGGTGATCGCGGCGAGACGTGCTTCGCGGTGATCGGCGCTCAGCAACGCTTTGATCAGCGGCTGATAACTGTCGGTCAATGCGAGACACTTCACGGCTAACTCCGAGATCGCCGGTCGCGGGCTGTTGATGATCGCCGGCAGGCTCAGCAGCAACGCTTGATCGATGTCGAACTCTTTCTCAAAGGTCGTGTTGTAGAGCCGCTTTTGCTTCGAGGCATATCGCTTCGGATCAGGCTCCAACCAATCGGGCGAAACCATTTGGTTGGGACGACCGATCTCGCTGGTCTTGATGTTCGCAGCCGAATCCGTCGTGACTGCGTAAAAGCCTTGTCCTTCGATCGTGACCGGCTTGCCCTCGGAAGGCGTCCACCGGACGGTTCCACGAGCGACATGCAGTCCGGCGGCGTAGCCGGGAGCTTCTGGCTCCGTTTCAAAATGAGTCGGCTCGCGTCGATGAACCTCCAAGCCGCAGAGCGCGTCATCGGACATCAATTCCAACAGATGCCGCTGTCCGCGCAAGGTGATCGTGATTGACAGCGCCTGCTTGTTCTCAGCCTTGTCGGTCGCCAGACGTTTGGTTTCAAAGATCAGCGAACCCTGTGCGATATCGAGGCCCAACGACCCCTTGTCAGTCGGTTCGAGCGACGTCACTGCCGAACCGCCAATCAACGCGATCTGACACTCGTCATCGCCGACCATGAAATCCGCACGAAAAGGTTCCGGGCAGGCGATGCGATCTCCTGGTTTGATCTCCGAGCGACGCGGCATCGCGAAGAAGTCGTGCTTCGCCTCATCGAAGTGCAATAGCACTCCTTCTTTAGAGAGATACAAAACTTTGCGAGCGGGAAGCGCGGGAGCGGCATTGTTCGGTGCGGGAGGTTCAACGAGTTTCGGATTGCCACGCTTCGGCGGGACATCGCCGACCACGTCAGAATTCAGTGGCTCTTCTCGCGGCAACGTACCAACCTTCGGCGGCTTCACCACGACGCGGTTTGCCTCGTCAATCGGCAGTTCGTCATCGGGTATCAGCTCAGTCTTCTTCGTGTTCTTCGCGACGATGGCCACATTCGATACGACGTCATGCGACTCGGTCTGTTGGCCTGACGCCGGCGCTTTGGCATCGGCCGAATCGTTTTCGTTGACGGCATTCGCATCGACGACGGGTTCATCGTTTGACGCGACCGGTTGAGGATTCGCTCGCGGACCTCGAACAGTCGGATCATGGAGCAGCAGCCCCAACCAACCGACGATGATCAACGCGGCCAGCACGAGCACTCCGGTTCGTCGCCACGACATTTTTGGCTTGAGATAGTCGGGCAATGTGCGGTCGAACCCCTCGCTTTCCGGAGAACTCAGCGAGGCTGCGAACGAAGGCTTCGGTCGCGGATCGGTTCCCATCGAGATTACACCGGTTGAATCGTTCGCCGTAACGATATCGCTCTTCGTGACCGAGCCCAGCGCATACATCCGCGCTCGAGTTTCCGAACGGACATCAACCGGCTCGCCCAAGACCAACGTCAAGATTTGATGACAGGCCGCGACCTCAGCCAAATGCACGTCAGAGTCCAAGCAAATTTTTTCGACATCCGCAATCTCGCTCGGAGACAACTCATTATCGAGATACTCGGCCACGACATTCGGCTCGATGCCGGCCGCCTTGCCGAACAGATCGGGAGCAGACAATCGTCGCCGCCGCATCACCTCTTTGATGCGATCGACCAACGCGGTCGCATAGTTGCTCTCGGTCAGCTTCTGCCCCAACTCTTTCGCCTGATCGGGGGGGAGCACGTCATCGAGATACGCCAGCAAAGTTCGCAGTGTCAGTCGCATGATCGGCCTCATCGCAGCACGGTGATTGAACCGCGCGATCCTCGGAAACAGTCAGCATCCAGAGGAATAGAGGCGAGTCAGCCGAAGTTTCGTACAACTCATCGGAGTTTTGTGGGAAATAAATTTGGATCGCAAATGGTAGAGATTTCGTAGGACGGACACTCTTGCCCGTCCTACTTACGGTGATTCGACGGGTAGGAGTGCCCGTCCTACGCATTTACGGAACAGAGCCTACGACAGCAGCATTTCCAAATCTTCTGCCGACAGGTCTTCCAGCACGCTGCTGTTTTCTTGCAGGATCGCGTCGGCGAGTCCCTTCTTCTTCATTTGCAACTCGGCGATTTTTTCCTCGACTGTGCCGCGACAGATCAGGCGGTAAGCGAAGACTTGCTGAGTTTGTCCCAAGCGGTGAGCACGGTCGATCGCTTGCGCTTCGACAGCGGGGTTCCACCACGGATCGAGAAGGAAGACATAGTCCGCCGCCGTCAGGTTCAAACCGAGGCCGCCCGCTTTCAAGCTGATCAAGAACAGCGGGCAATTCGGATCGTTCTGGAATCGTTCGACCGGCGTGCGGCGATCGCGCGTTTGACCGTCGAGGTATTCGTAGACGATGCCGCGTTGATCGAGGTGATGCCGCACGATCGACAACATGCTCGTGAATTGTGAGAAGACCAGCGTCTTGTGCTTCTCGTCGATCAGCTCTTCGAGATGCGGCAGCAAGACGTCGAGCTTTGCCGAGCCTTGGTCGATCTTTTCTTTGTTGAGCAACGCCGGATGACAGGCCGCTTGACGCAGACGCAGCAAGGCTTCGAGCACGTGCATCTTCGACTTGGCCAAACCCTGATCCTTGATCATCCCCAACAACGACTGTCGGTAATGATCGCGCAGTTCGGAGTATAGATGTTGCTGCTCTTCGCCCATTTCGCAGAAGAGCGTCTGTTCGATTTTGTCCGGCAGATCGGACGCCACTTGCTGCTTCGTGCGCCGCAAAATGAACGGACGTAAGCCGCGTGCGAGCAATTCGCGTGACGCCGGATTGTCGGTATCGGCGGCGTGCGTGCGGAACATCGCGCTGCGACCGAGCATACTCGGATTGAGGAACTCGAAGATCGACCACAAGTCGCCCAAGTGATTTTCGATCGGCGTACCGGACAGCGCCAGACGAAATCGTGATTGCAGCAACCGCGATGCTTTTGCCACTTGCGAAGCGGCATTCTTGATCGTCTGCGCTTCGTCGAGCACGACGTAATCGAACGGACAATCGCGCAGCAACAACACATCACGACGCAACGTGCCGTAGGTCGTGAGGATCACATCGTGATTCACAAACTCCGCTCGCAACTCGGCTCGATCAAGACCGGCGTACTCCATCGCCTTCAGTTTCGGTGTGAACTTCGCGCACTCCTGAGCCCAGTTGAAGAGCAGCGATTTCGGAACCACGATCAACGACGGACGTCGTTCGCCTTTCCCCTGAGCCTTCATCGTGTTGACCCGTTCCTGCAGCACGGCCAGCATCTGCACGGTCTTGCCCAAGCCCATGTCGTCCGCAAGACAGCCGCCGAATTTGAATTCTTGCAAGAACTTCAACCAACCGACGCCATCGCGCTGATACGCGCGCAATTCGCCTTTGAAATTGGGGGGCTCGACAGACGTCGCGACTCCAGAAAATGATCGCAATTTGTCCCGCAACTCCGTGAACTGCGAATCGAAGTCAACCATCGGTTGCGTCGCCAGCAGCGCATCGAGCAAACCGACTTGATGAGTCTCGAAACGCAGATGATCGCCGTCGGTCACTCCCAAACCGGCGAGCATTCCATACTGCTTGAGCCATTCTTCCGGAATGATTCCCAGCGAGCCATCATCCAACCGCACGGTGCTATCGCCGCGAGACAGCGCGGCCAACAATTCGGGAAACGTGACACGCCGGCCGCCGAAGTCCGCCTCGCCGTGCAGCTCAAACCAATCCACGTTGGAATGCACGCGGAACTGAAGCTGCCCTGCTTGCCAAACTTGCCGACCGTCCGCTTTGACACCCCAACCTTTCGGCATGAGATCACGCACGGCTGGACCAAGTCCTCGCGCCATAATCTCGACGTCATGCGCACCACGTCGCTTATCAATCAATCGCTTGAAACCCGCTGCGGTGATCTGACCCCACGCGAGTTCTTCGACTTGCCGATTACGAATTAAGCAACGTCCCGCTTGTCGTTCGACGATCGCACTCTGCGGACTGCTCGCGCGAACGAGCGTCCCGGCATAATCAAACTGCACTTCGCCGCGCAGTCGCTCTTGTTGCCAACGAGCGCCCTTCGGTGTGTGAATCAAGAGTTGCGGGATCGGCGTGACGCGGACCTCCTCCAGCTTCAATGTTTCCGGCAAGTCGAGTCGCGGCGCGTTCGGCATGTCGAGCAGTCGATCGACAAGCTCTTCCTCTTCGCCGTCCGGAACCGACAGTGGCGGATTCCGTCGCAGCAGTTCGGCCCACTCATTCTGTCCGACGTCTGACCAGCGACCGAGCCGATGCGTGACGACCGCTTCAACCACAGCCGGTGCGTCAGTGTTCGCGGCGGTTGCCGGTGCGGGAACGTCGCCGCCGGTCAACTCAGACTTCTTCAGCACGTTCGCATTGCGCGCGACTTCCGTTTTTTCCAGGGCTTCCGAAGTGAGCTTGTCTGCCTCTTCGTCTTGTCCGGAATCTTCGAGATCGAACTCGCCCATGCGAGTGATCACCGGCTTCGCGTGAATCGGCAACAAGACCAAGCCACCGGGAACTACCAGTTCCGCCGCACCGACCGGTAGCGATTCATCATCACGTTGCCAACGTCCATCCAATTGCCAGCGCTGTTCTTCCTCGTTGAACACGACGCTGACGATCAGCTCCCACGGCGGCCCCGCATCCCACACGATCGCTCGCGCGGACTCTTCTTCTTCGTTGTCTTCTTGGAAGCGAACTCGTCCGGTCGCACAGATATCTGGCAGCAAGAGTGCGGCGAGATCGTAGGGAACCTTGAACCGATTCGCGGCCGATTGCAGCTCACTTTGTTGAGCGTACCACGACGAGCGTTCAGCCACGCCGCCCAACAGCGTCGCCAGAATATGCCGATCTTCTTCGAGGGCCACATCCTCAAACCGATTCGGTCGCACTCGCAGCGGCTTCAGCTTGCCCCACGTTCCATTCGTCCGCCGCTGACGTTGTACGAGACCGACGACCAACAGCTTCTCAGCCAGCGATTGCCTCGCGTCGATCTCATAAAAAATCTCAACCTCACGCAGTTCCGTTGTCGCATTCGCATCACCGGCATCCATCGACGACCGCAGGCGATTAAGCTGCGCTTCCCACTCGCGAATTCGCTCTTCGACAACAACGGCGGCCGGCTTCTTTTTCCGATTGAGCGAGACCGTGCGCACTGCGTCGCCGGACGGGAACTCGTCCCAGTCATCCTCATCGCCGTCCCAACCCAGAGCGCTGCTCTCTTCCGTGATGAACGGCGGATAGTAATTCAGCTTCGAGCCATCGTTGATATAGCCCGCCGACTCCGCTTGCAGAATCGTCGCCCAGACGTGCTTGCAACGGACCTCATGCGGGTTCCCATTCCCCTTCGCACACGAGCAAGTCATCAACAGCGCGTCTTCTTTGCGCGTTAGTTGCGTTTGAAATTCGATTCCATCTTGCACGACACCGAACAACTCTTCGGCAGTGACGCGAGTAATCGCCACTCGCTCAGCTTTGACGTATGCCTGACCGCGAAAGCGAATATCGCCGCGGAATTTACTCTCCAAAATCGAAGTCAACGACACAGACGGCTCCCTCATTGCAAGTCGCAATTCGACTTGTCCGCACCGAATCCCTCTCGCCTCAACCGTCATCACCCAACGGCCGATTCACCGATCGACGAGGACTCGCGCGCAGGGGGCGAAGCTAGCGGATGCCGCCGTTTGTGGGTAGGCCCATCGCCAGCTTTGAAGCAAAACTCATGAAACCGGCTCATCAGTCGTTGGTGATTGGTCGTTGGGAAAACAGCGACGCATTCAACCCTCACTGAAGCTTACCTCAGTGGAACAGAGCTTCGGCATTACGCAAATGATGCCTTGGCGTGAAACGTTTCGTAGTGCAAAAGCCTAAATCCACGGAGACAAGCTCAGTGGGGTTTGACGCCAGCGCAGAGCTGAGCGGCTAGTCTCGATCGAGTTTCAACGCTGCTCGCACGACTGGATGATCGGATGCGCCGGCGTCTCGAATTTCCGCATGCACCGCTTTCAGGCCACGAGCCAGAATCCAATCAATGTGACTTTCTGGCTGACGTTCGATCGATTCCGCCATCGACAGTACATCCACAACACCGCTCGTCGCCAGCAAGCGTTGCAACGTCGGGTCGTTCGAGCGCGTGTTGAGATCGCCCATCAACAACGCTGGTTCTGCCAACGACAAAAACAGATCGCTGACCAATTCCAATTGCCGCACACGATCGCATGTGGAATCGACATGCACGGTCAAAAGACGTACCACTCGCCCATTCCAGCGAATGCCCGTCAGCACGGCATTCCGAAAACGTTTGCGCTGAGTTCCTGGCAACGGAATCCGCTGCACACTGGTCAGTTCAAGCCGACTCAGCAATCCGTTACCGAAGCGATCAAACCAACCGATTTGCTCTGACGGAGCGAACGCCGAATCCATCTTGAGCGTCCGACCAAGCTCCGCCGCTTGATCAGGCTGCCAAGCGAACCAGTCGCCCCGAACTTCATTCAGCCCGACGACATCAAGTCCCTCCAAGCTCCTCGCCGTGCGTTCGAGGTCTCGTCGCCCATCGCGACCTTTCCCGCCGTGAATGTTGAACGTCCCAACTCGCAAGATCGCGTCGTCGTCAGCGAGTTGTCTAACCGCCACGCCATCGGCGTGCGCGTTGTTCGGTTTAAGTTTTAGTGATCGCTCGTCCTTTGCACCCACTCCGATGGGGTTGGAGTTAAACGAGTCGTTTCCGACTCGGCGCAGAACGAGTGATTCCTGTGGTGGAACCGGCGAGTGCCGGAACTGCGTCGCCCCGACAATCGTCAGCGCAATGATCAGTACACTCAAACTCAACTTGGTCGATCGAGCAATCATCGTGACGTTGCTTGTACGGCGAACCAAGAAAGAGGGTCAATTCGTGTCGTTGGCACCGCCTTATTAACCACGAATCATTTTCCGCAGAAATCCTGCCTTATTCTGGAGAACCACGATAAGCTCTCGGACACATTGCCCGCGCTGTGCGAGCCTCTTTCCGGTTTCTTCGATTGAGTTCGATTGAGGAGGTCATCATGCGTCGTTCCCGTCGTGAGTTTCTAGCGGATGTTGGTCGTGGCATGTTGGTCGCCGGAGTCGGCTTGAGCACGGCAGTTGATCTGGGTTTGTCACCCGCTGCCGTCGTCGAAGGAGCGGAAGCCAATGCGCTGACCTTCGGTAGCCTCGAATCGCTCGTCTGTCTGATGCAAGAGACGCAGATCAACAAGCTCTTGCCGACGCTGGTGGAAAAATTGCGAACTGGTACTGAGTTGAAACAGCTCGTCGCGGCGGCGGCGCTCGCGAACGCAAGAACGTTTGGCGGCGAAGACTACATCGGCTTTCACACGATGATGGCGATGACTCCCGCGTACCAAATGGCGCTGGAACTCCCCAAGGAACAGCAAGCACTCCCCGTTCTCAAAGTGCTGTATCGCAACACGAACCGCATTCACGAATTCGGTGGCCGAGCAAAAGAAGTGCTGCATCCCGTCACTGCAGGCAGCCTGCCGACCGGAACTGAGCCGGGTGATGCGGTGCGAAACGCCGTTCACGGCAAGAACGTCAACATTGCCGAACAGACTTTCGCGGCCGTCGCGACATCTCCCGAAGAGGCATTCAACTCGGTCCTGTATGCCGTACAGGACAACACCGAAGTGCATCGCGTCGTGTTGCCATATCGAGCGTATGCGTTGCTCGATCTAGTCGGTTCCGATCAAGCCCTGACGATGTTGCGGCAGTCGGTGCGTTACTGCGTGAAGAGCGAACAACGTGACAACCGAAGTGCTGAATTCGATCGGCCTCGGTCGTTGTTGCCGAAGATGTTCGATCAGCACAAGCTCGCCGGTCGCACTCCTGGCACGCGTGTCCCCGACGATGCGTGGGTCGAAGCGTTCAGCCAGACGCTCTTCAAAGCAACTCCGGAACAAGCGGCTGATGCAGCCGGTGCCGCGCTGGCGGACGGCATTGCTCCCGATGCGATCTGCGAAGCGATCTCGCTCGTGGCGAATCAACTGGTGCTCCGCGATTCGGGACGTCGTCCCGGCGAAATCAGCGCGGGCAAACCGGTCGGTAGCGTGCATGGTGATTCGATCGGCGTTCATGCGAGCGACTCGGCCAATGCGTGGCGGAACATGGTCAAGTTCAGCAACGCTCGCAATCAATTTGCCTGCACGATTCTCGGTGCGTTCCAAGTGGCGTATGACCGCATTAATCGCGGCGGGGACTTCCTCGCCTGGCAGCCGCGACCGCACACCGAGCATCTCGAAAAGATCACCTCGCGCGATCCGAACATCTTGCTGCAAGAAGCGGACTCGGCCATTCGAGCGAACGATCAAGCGCGCGCCGCCGCGCTCATTCATCTTTGCGGTGAGTTGAAGCACTCGCCACGCCCGGTGCTCGACCTGCTGCTGAAGTACGCGATCAGCGAAGACGGTGCTCTGCACGCCGAGAAGTATTACCGCACTGCTGCCGAAGAATTCGCCAACACGCGGCAACCATTCCGCTGGCGACAACTCACCGCCCTCGCCCGAGTCACCGCCAGCGAATTCGGCAGCCCCGCAGCCGGCTGCGATGAGGCGATGGAGTTGTTGAAGGCGTAAGTATGAAAAGCTGTTTGATCGCATTCGTCGTCCTCATCGCGGGGACGGCGAATCTTTTGGCACAGGATGCGAAGCCGAAAAGCGAAATTGCTTTAGCGGCCGACTTTGACTTCTTCGAGAAGCGGGTCCGACCGCTCCTCGTACAACGATGCTTTGAATGTCATTCGGCTAAAGCTGAGAAGTTGAAGGGCGGACTGTTGCTCGACAGTCGCGAGGCGATTCTGGCGGGCGGCGACAGCGGGCCGGCGGCGATCGTTGATGATGTCGAGAAGAGTCTGATCATTCAGGCGATTCGGTATGACAACGAAAACGTGCAGATGCCTCCGGCGGGAAAAATGCCGGAGACCGAAGTCGCAGTGCTGACGGAATGGGTACGGCGCGGGATGCCGTTTCCGGCGGCTGCCATTGTGAAAGCGGTTCGGCGGCAAATCGACATCGCTGAGGGGAAGAAGCATTGGGCTTTTCAGCCGCTTGCCCCGAAGTTAGTAGTTCCGCCTTTAGGCGGTTCGAGCGAGCACCGCCTAAAGACGGAACTACTAACGGGCGAACCCCGAACTCGCATCGACAACTTCCTTTTCGCCGCTCAGCGAGAGCACAAACTCGCTCCGTCACCAGCAGCGTCGCGAGTGACGCTGATTCGGCGGCTGAAGTTCGATCTGCTGGGGCTCCCACCGACGCCGGAGGAGGTCGACGAGTTTGTCGCCGACACAAATGAAGAGGCTTACGAACGGCTCGTCGAGCGTTACCTCGCGTCGCCGAACTATGGCGAACGTTGGGGGCGTTACTGGCTCGATTTGGCGCGGTATGCCGACGTCTTGGAACAGTGGCGCACGGAACCGGCAAAGGCTTGGCTGTATCGCGACTGGGTCGTGAAGGCGTTCAACGAGGATCTGCCTTATGACGACTTCGTTCGCAAACAGTTGGCCGCCGACCTACAGGAAGGGTTTCAGCCGCCTGACTCGGCGGCGCTCGGTTTCTTGGGATTGAGCCCGTCGTATTGGAAGGAATTGAAGCTCGATCAAAACGTCATCAAACAAGTCGTCGCCGAAGAATGGGAAGAGCGGATCGAGGCGGTGGGTGCGACGTTCCTCGGTCTGACGGTGGCGTGTGCTCGGTGTCACGATCACAAATTTGATCCGATCACTCAGCACGACTACTACGGTTTGGCGGGCGTGCTGGCGAGCATCAAGCTGGAGGACCGGCCGATTATCGCCAGCGACTTGGCGAACGCCGCGTCACAAGCGAGAGCGAAAATCAAAGAGCTGCAAGAGCAGATCAAAAAGTTGGAGATAGACGCGAGTAAACCTGAGAAAGCCAAACCCGTGGGGGACGCGTCCCGCGTCCCTGATGCTTTGCCGACGCGAGACGCGTCGGCCACGATCCGGCAGCTTCGAGCCGAAATTGAAGAGCTCCGCAAGACCCCGCAACTCGAGACACCCGCCGCGTTCGCCGTGACAGAAGCGAGTTTGCTCATACTGTCCGATGGGCCGAACCGCACGAAGCTCGAGTACAAAGCGAACGAACCGCAAAACGTCCCGATGCAAATTCGAGGCAACGCGGCGAACCTCGGCCGCATCGTGCCGCGTCGATTCATGTCAGTCCTCTCACCGGCTGAACCGACTCCGTTTCAAAAAGGAAGTGGTCGGCTGGAACTCGCGGACGCGATCGTCACCGACGCCGCACCGCTCGTCGCGCGAGTGATCGTCAACCGCATTTGGGCCGCTCATTTTGGACGCGGACTGGTGACGACGCCGAGCAACTTCGGCACACAAGGAGAGAGGCCGTCGCATCCTGAACTGCTTGACGATCTCGCCGCGAGATTCATCCAACACGGCTGGTCGCAGAAGTGGCTACATCGGGAACTCGTGCTCTCGGCGACGTATCGGCAGACAAGCGGAGTCCAGAGCCGTTCAGGCGACGCAGCAGCAGTGAACTCACAACATACGACTGATCCAGACAACATCTGGCTCGCACGAATGCCGATCAGAAAGCTCGACGTCGAAGCGTGGCGCGATGCGATGTTGATCGTGACGGGCGAACTCGATCGTTCGTTGGGCGGCGACGATCGTGAACTGAGCGACGTCACTCAGCGACGACGTACGATCTACGGCACCATTCGGCGGCGAGAGCTGACCGACATTCTGCGTCTGCACGACTTCCCCGACCCGGTGTCGCACAGCGGTTCGCGCACACCGACCACGACTCCATTGCAGCAGCTCTTCGTGTTGAATAGCTCGCTGATGCAATCTCGCGCCGAAGCGTTGTCCCGCCGAGTCCGTGCCGAAAGTCCCAGCGATTTGGGTAAGCAAGTGCGGTTGGCTCACCGCCTGCTATTCACTCGCGAACCGACAACCGACGAAACCAATCTCGGTGTCGAGTTCCTCAATGTTTCGCAAGCCGATGGCAGTACGTTCGAGGTGGCTTGGCGACAATACGCACAAGCGTTGTTAGCCAGCAACGAATTTCAGTTCATGGAGTAACTCGTTTACGTAGCCGATCGCTCAACAACGCTTCGTGAAGCACTCGGCTCGTGATGGCGATGTCGGTGCAACCTCGATTCGCTACAGAATCGCTTCCAGCACGTTGCCGCGACTGATTGGGAACGGACGACCTTCGGTGTCGTGGATTTCTGTTTCGGGCGAGTAGCCCAAGCAATGGTAGATCGTCGCGAGCATGTCAGCGGGAGTCACCCGGCCTTCAATCGGGAACGCGGCGTCTTTGTCGGACGTTCCGTAGACAGTGCCGCCACGAATGCCGCCGCCAGCCATCGCGATCGATAAGCAATTTCCCCAATGGTCGCGACCAGCGTTGCCGTTGATCTTTGGCGTGTGACCGAACTCACCCAGCCAGACGACGAGCGTCTCATCAAGCAAACCGCGTTGAGACAAATCTTCAACCAGCGCCGAATAACACTGATCCATGATCGGCATGAGGAACGATTCCAACGCCTTCGCGTGAGTCGCGTGCGTGTCCCACCCACCTTGATTCGGTTGATCTTTGATTCGCGTCCAGTTGATACGCACGATCGAGACTCCCGATTCAACTAACCGCCGAGCCATCAACACGCTCTGCGCGTATCGCGATCGGCCATAACGATCGCGTACCGAGTCAGGTTCTTGAGAGAGATCGAACGCACGGCGTCCAGCCGCACCGCTCAAAAGTCCGATCGCTTGCTGTGCGTCGTCGCTGAATCGCTGCACGCCTCCTCCTTGAAGAGTTTCGTCTAAGTGACGATTGACTTGCTCCAGCAAACTACGTCGAGCATCGAACCGCAGGCTGCTGATCTCGTCGGGGAACGACAAGTCGGGGACGCGGAATGTTGGCGTACTCGGATCACAGTGAATCAACCACGGATCGTACTTGCGACCGAGGAAGCCTCCGTCCTGACCGGGCCACGGAAAATTGCCGTCGTTCCAAATGTGCTCCGGCAAGACAACCGAAGGTGGCAAGCCGTTGCGTGACGATCGCAACGTCCGCACGACCGAATCAGCGCACGGCCACAAGTTCGGAGCCTTCGACGTCACGCTTTCCGCATTGACTGGAATGTGCGGAACGCCGGTCAGCATTTGATAGCCGCTTGAAGAGTGCGCGTTGTCTCCGGTGACGACCGCTCGCAAGACGGCGATCTTGTCGGTGAGTAACGAGGTCTTCGGCATCAACTCGCCGACGAAGAGTCCTGGTGTCTTCGAGGCGATCGAACCGAACGATCCTCGAATCTCCAGTGGCGCATCTGGCTTCGTGTCCCACGTCTCATGCTGAGGCGCTCCGCCCGTCAGCCAAAACAGGATGACCGACTTTGCTTTTCCAAACGCGGACGCCGACCCGTTTGAGAGTCCTGAATTCGGTTTGACGCTCGCAGCACTCGCGTGATTTCGAGCGGCCAGCAAATGAGCGAGCGACAAACCTCCCGCGCCCAAGCTGCCCGCACGAATCCACTCACGCCGATTGACGCGATCACACAGCGAAACGCCTTCATCGAGAATCGTGAGCATCTCTCTCTCCAAGTACGCCGAACGACGAGTTCCTGTCCAAAGCTGGAAGACGGGCATGGTATCTCCGTCATCGACCGAGACTCCAGCGCGAGTTCACGAGTTTCCGTAGCCCGGTTTTCCAAACCGGACGAACAGTCCCACCCGGTTTGAAAAACCGGGCTATGAAAACGCCTCTCGCTCACAGGTCAGGCTGGTATGCAGTCGCTAACCGTCACAGCTAGAATCCGCCCGCCTGCAAGCGTTTGTTTGTGGGACTGGCCGATTGGCCAACGAGGAGATTTTAGAACTCACGCATTCCACGTGAATACAAAGCTTGCCAGGAGTGCCGCTCATGACCAAAGAAGAAATTCTGCAAAAAGTTGCTACCGGTGAACTCAGTCCCGAAGAGGCGGGCAAGCTGCTGCTCACGGAACCGCCGAAACGCGGTCAGTTGTATTGCAAGGTGAGCGAGAAAGGGGCCATCAGCATCTATGGTCTGCAACGGATGCCGGTCACGCTGTATGTCGAACAGTGGGCTCGATTGCTGGAATTTTCCGACACGATCAAGACCTTCATGGTCGATAACGCGAGCGCGTTGAAACGCAAAGAGGCGTGAGGTTGCCGATCGCAGTTGATTGTTTAAATGCGCGTGCCTGCGGTTAAACGATTCCATCAAACGCAACAGCCCGGCGGCTTCGTGCCACCGGGCTGTGCTTGTTCTCTCATTCGCAGCGACAGTCACGTCCGTGCGATCGCGCCGAAAATTCCGCCCACTGCTTTTCACAGGGTGTGAACAACTCGCCGAGCTCTCCCCGCCGTGAAGAGCCTGCGATTCGTGGCTGGCAGACGTGACGAATCACGGCCGACAGTCGCAACAACCTGAGTTGCCATCCGTATTGGCATAACTCGGCAATTGTTCGCAATCGACTGCACGTGTCACGTCTCCACGTCACACTTGCTGGTGACTCGTCGTGAGACTTATCAACCTCGTCGAAGCGGGGCGGTAGAGTACCCAGCAACTTTGATTTTGCAACGGACTCGCGCGCGATTTTCCAGGAGTGAGAATGACCTCTGAGAATGCCACACCCCGCTGACTGAAAAGTCAGCGAGGTGTGTTCGTCTCACATCAAAATTGGCTCGCGCGATTGAGCTTCAATGCCTTGTTTTAGTAATGCGATTTTACGTAGCCGTCATCGCTCCGCGTGACGAGCCGGTCGCTTCAGTGGACGTTGCGGAGCGATGACGGCTACGCACTTAAATAAACTACAGAGTTCCCTTTGATGATGGGACTCCGGCCTGTCGCGGATCGATCGCGACGGCCTGCCTCAACGCACGCGCGGTTCCTTTGAAGCACGCTTCCGAGATGTGATGACTGTTCTGACCGTGTTGCAACACGAGGTGCAGATTCATCAGCGCGTTCGCGGCGACCGCTTCCCAAAAGACCGAGACTAATTGCGAATCAAACTCGCCGATCTTCTCGGTCGGGAAGTCGACTCGAAACACAAACGCCATGCGACCGCTGAGATCGACAGCTGATGTGACGAGCGTCTCTTCCATCGGCAGCGCAATGCTGCCGTATCGCGTGAGTCCTTTCTTATCACCCAACGCTTCGGCGAAAGCTTTGCCGAAGCAGATGCCGGTGTCTTCCACGGTGTGGTGATGATCGACGTGCAGATCGCCTTTCGCTTCGACGGTGAGATCGATCAACGAATGCTTAGCGAGCAGCGTCAGCATGTGGTCGAAGAAACCGACTCCCGTGTTGATCTGCGCTAGACCGGTTCCGTCCAAGTTGAGCGACAGGTCGATGATGGTTTCGGCCGTTTGCCGATGAATGCTGGCGGAGCGAGGCATGTAAAAGACTTTGCTAGCTAACGGTTAAGACAAACCGCAGAAGGCGAGTTTGTCGGGAAATTACGCCGCACCGCCATCTTCTGGCGTCTTGACATCTTTGACTTTCGCCTTGCTCTTGGCGGGAACAGACGGCTTTGTATCGGCGGCGGCGGACGGAGTCGGTTCGCCTGCATTGACCGCTTGATTGACGACGACGAACAACACTTGCATCGGACGTTGTTCATTCTGCGCGTCAGCGTTTTGTTTGGCTTGATTTTGCGATCGTTGACCGAAGTTGGCGTTGTTGGACCGAGCACGTGATTGTGAGTTCTGAAAATTCTGTTGCGGCAACGCATCGGCGGGAACTTGTAGCGTCGTCTGCCGCGAGGCTGATTGCGTCGGCGAAGCATCTTTTGCGTTTGCGTTCGGCAAACTTTTCTTAGCGAAGCGACGAGTTTGATCGCCACTTTTTCGGTCTTGCACTAGCGACGCCCGCTCTTCTCGCGCGACCGGAAATTGACGTGCTTGATTGAGCGTCTCGGCAAACACTCGCTGACTCTTCAAACGATTGACTGTCTCAACGCTTGGCGGAAACGCGCCCGCCGGTGGTTTCTCAGCTTTTGATTTTGCAGATGACTGATCGTCCATTTTTTCATTCGGAGGATTGAGTTCAGCCAACGAGATCGGTGATTCCACTTCGAAACTTTGGACAAGCTTATTTTGGCTGAGTTCTTGCAACGCTTGCGTCAAATGTTGCGAGTCAGATTCGACATACACGGCCATCAGTTGCTCTGCCCCGGCGACCGCATCTCGCTTACTGGATGCGACGGGCTTGGACGAGATCGCGTTTGATTTCTTATCGGCTGAGGTTGCCACATCAATCTGATTCTTGGCAAACAACAACTGCAGTTGATCAAGTCCTTGCTGACGATCAACGACGGTCAATCGGACGACCGCGATCTCGTCATCGAGTGTTTGCAACGCATCGATCACGTCGCCGATTTCTGCCGACTTCAACGTGGCCTGATCCAAAAACAAATTCGCGAGGCTATCGGCTCCCCGAGGCGAATTGAATGCGGCGATGGGCAGGCGGCTGTTTAACTCTTTCATGGCCGTGACAGCGCCACCGCCGAGTCCAACAGCGTTTGAGTCTGCGTCAGCAACAGCAGGTGTTGCACTGAGTGGTGATGCCGTTTTGCCGAGGTGCGTCGTTTCCGCAACTTCGATTGTCATTCGATCGGTTGTTGCCGCGATGGCACCGAACGATTGAGGGAGTCCGACTTCACCAGCAACCTGTCGAGTATCTGCGGGCAGCTTCGCTGAACGATCGCCAAACGTAACCACCATCAGCAACAAGCCTGCGGCTGACGCTAGCACAGCGGCCGCGCCGACCAGCCAACGTCGCGGAGATGAATTGGCTCGCGAGAAACGTGAGACGGAAGAGATCGCTGGATCGACCAAGTTCACGCCCGTGAGAACGTCGTGAGAACGTTCTGACGGAATGAGCATTTCTCGCTCGATCCCCTGCAACACTTGTTGAGGAAATTCCGTTAGCAAGGTGAGGCGCGGCATTTCCTGGAGCAGCACCGAGATCTGTCCGATCTGCGACAACTCGTGCCGTGCCGCCGCGCTGCTGGCAAGCCGCTGTTCGACGACGAGCCGTTCTGCGGCGGTTAATTCACCGTCGTGGTAGGCAGACAGGAGGTTGTCACCAGGTGAGGACATT
>JAYUFI010000873.1:0-9732 GCA_043738805.1 Planctomycetaceae bacterium
CGTCGGCGTTCGACATTTACCGAGCGTTGCGAGTCGTGAATCCGAGCCCGTTCATGTTTTTGTTGAAGACGCCGCATACGACGCTCGTTGGCAGTTCTCCGGAAATCATGGTACGAGTCGTAAACGGAGAAGTGACGATCCGACCGCTGGCTGGAACTCGCAAGCGCGGGGAGACTGAAGACGATGACCGCCGCCTCACGGAGGAGTTGCTAGCCGATCCGAAGGAACGTGCCGAGCACGTCATGCTGGTCGATTTGGCTCGCAATGATGTCGGCCGAGTCGCTCAATATCGGAGTGTGCGACTCAGCGACGTGATGGTCGTCGAGAGGTACAGCCACGTGATGCACATTACCTCGAACGTGCAAGGACAACTCAATCCGGGACTCACGGCGCTCGATGCCTTGCGAGCGGGCTTACCTGCGGGCACGGTCTCCGGTGCTCCGAAAGTTCGCGCCATGGAAATCATTGACGAAGTCGAACGCACCCGCCGCGGACCTTACGCAGGAGCGGTGGGCTACATCGACTTCACCGGCAACATGGACACCTGCATTGCGCTCCGCACGCTCGTCATGCAAGGCCAAACCGCTTACGTCCAAGCAGGTGCCGGCATCGTCATGGACAGCATCCCCGAAAGCGAATACCACGAAACGCTCAACAAAGCGAAGGGACTGCTGAAGGCGATCGACGTGGCGGAACATCAATTGTGAGGAGCTCACCGAGCGTTGCTCAGTGGGGCGAGATGATCTCGCGTGTTTGAGGATTCGGGACATGCCGCTCATGATGCTGCCGCTCAATCACATGGCCTTGATCAGCCATGCGAGCTCGCTTCGCGAACGTGTTGAATTCAAAGAGCAGTGCCTATCATCCACCGCTCACGGGAATCCTGGGTTCGTTTTCATCTCACGACGGAGCTGTCGCATGTCACGAGTTCTTTTCGATCGTCGTTGGTTGCTGAGTTTGCTGTTGGGTTGCGTGTGGCTTCCTAGCGTCACCGCGTTTGGACAAGAGAAGGAAAAAGGGATCGGCGACTTTCCGAAGTTGTCTGCGGAAACCGATTGGCCGTGGTGGCGTGGTCCGTCGCGCAACGGAGTCGCGTCTGAGACCCCTGTGCCGACAAATTTCGGCGAGACGGAAAACGTTGTTTGGAAAACGCCGGTGTCGGGACGAGGTCATTCATCGCCAACCGTCGTGGGCGATCGCGTTTACTTAACGACCGCCGATGAGCAAGCGCAGATTCATTCGGTGCTCGCGTTCGATCGCAAGACCGGCAATCAACTGTGGAAGAAAGATGTCAGCACCGGCGGCTTTCCGGCGAAGAATCATTCAAAGAACACCGAAGCCACCGCGACAATCGCATCCGATGGCGAGCGACTCTTCGCCAGCTTCTACAACCACGATTCGCTGCAAGCGACCACGCTCGACGTCGAAGGCAACATCCTCTGGCAGAAAAATGTCGGGCCGTTTCATCCGAAGATGTTTGAGTACGGTTACGCGCCGTCGCCGCTGATCTATCGTGGCACAGTCATCTATGCTGCCGAGTACGACGGCGACAGTTTTATCGCGGCGCTCGATCGCAAAACCGGCGACCAGAAATGGAAAACCTCGCGAGCGAAGAACATCACGTTCTCGACGCCGGTCGTGACTCACATTGGTGGCAAGGACCAAATGTTGATTAGCGGCGCGAATCAAGTCGCGTCGTATAACCCTAACACCGGTAAGCTGCTGTGGACGACTCCCGGAACAACCGCCGCGACATGCGGCACAATGGTTTGGGACGCCAACATCGTCTTTGCCAGCGGCGGCTATCCGAAGCCAGAAACGCTCGCGTTGAAATCAGATGGCAGCAAAGTTCTGTGGAAGAACGACCAGAAATGTTACGAGCAATCCATGCTCGCTTGGGAGGGGCACGTCTACGCACTGAATGACAACGGCATCATGTTTTGCTGGCGCGGCACTGACGGTAAAGAGATGTGGAAACAACGGCTCGCCGGTCCCGTGAGTGCGTCACCGGTTCTGGCCGGCGGACATATTTATTGGGCCAATGAGATGGGCACGCTGTACGTTTTCAAGCCGACGCCGGAGAAATTTGATCTCGTCGCCACAAATCAAATCGGCAACGACTCGTTTCCCAGCCCAGCGATCTGCGGCGGCCAAATCTTTTTGCGAGTCGCTAACCGCGACGGCGGCAAACGCCAAGAGATGCTGTACTGCTTCGGAAAGTGATCCTTCAAGTCAGTTGATATCGACGGACTTTTTTTGAAGCGGTCGGACTCGCCATTCCAGTTGAGTACTCCGGCTCTATCGAGCCGGAGTACTCGAGCAAATACGGAGCTACTTCGCGTCAGGCTTCAAGCTCGCGATCCATGCGCGGAACAGTTCGACCGCTTCTTGATCGACGAGTAACGTCCCCAACTGCGGCATCTGTCCGCTCCCCGTCCCTCGGTGGCTGAGGCGAGTCAGCAGTGTTGAGCGTTCTGGATGGCCGGGGGCAATGATGCGTGCGTCGGGCAGATCAAACTTGTGATGCAGCGGCTTCTCGTCGACAAATTTCGCTTTTGCCAGCGGCGTGAAAAACTCAAGCTGCATCTGAGCGTTGCCGCCTCCCGCGTCGATATGGCAGATCGCGCAGTTGGCATGCAGGTACGAGCGGACTCGTGCGGCGAGGTCGGCTTTGCGGTCATAAGGATCAACCAATTTCGGGAACGAGACCGGTGACATCGCCAGCATCTCGGTCTTGGGATATCCGCGTTGATCGCGCGTCGCAGTGCGTTGTTTGACCGCGTCGTCGAGTTCTTTGTCGTCCAATCCTTTCTCTTGCAGGTCGCGGCGGATGGCGGCGATGTTTTCCGTCTGCCATGCGGCGAGTTTGATCAAGCCGTGGCGTTCGAGAACTTTGAGCTGGCTGTCGATCACACCGCCGCCGTAGTCGTGATCGCGATTGAACTGCAATGTGCTCAGGCCGAGCACGAAGTTCGCCGCGCGGCTGTGACAGACCATGCACTCGGTGCGGCTGGGATAGTGCCACGTCTGTTTGCGAACGCCGTCCTTTGCGTTCGGATCGTGAATCACGAACTCGCGGTCCTTACCAGCTTTCTCAACGAGCACGCCGTCGGTTTGATCGTCGTTCCATTCGTAACTGTAGCCGATCCACTCCCCCTGTTGTTTCACGAGGAATCGCGTTTCGATCCAACGCTGCGTCGCCGGGTTGCCTGCGTCAACATCAAGCGCGAACGATTTCACAAGGACCGTGTCATCGGGAACGTTCCAGCCGCGATTCGACGACATGTCGATCGGCGGCTCTTTGCGATTCGGGTCATGCGGGATCGCCAGCCAGCGAGCTTTGTGCGCGCCGTCCGACCACAACGGCGCGTTGACCGAATACGGCAGCAAGCTCGGCTGCATCACGTGACCTTTGACCGACGCGAACAGGCCGGACTCACTGAGCTTACGCGGAAACCTCATGGGCGAGTTCGGGTCGGCAACTTGAGCTTTGAAATTTGTGATCTCAGATTCCGGCGTTGGCTCCAAGTAATACATATTCCCTTTGGCATCGCCCTGATGATCGAGCACCAGCAGTTCGCCGTGCGAATCGACGCAAAAGTGCGTGATATGAAACGGTGTGTCAACGAGTTCGCGGTGATCAGTCACCTGCTTGCCGTCGTGCTTCACGGCCCAGACTTTGCCGGTCGAGTGATCGCCGTAGATGTAAGCTCCGCGCAGATCGGGGAGCTTCTCGCCGTGATAAACAACACCGCCAGTGAGCGAGCGGGCCTCGCTATGTGGATGCTCGGTGGTTGGCTTTACGAACGGCGTCGGGCCGGGCTTGCGATCGAGATAAAACGGATGCGAGCCTTCCATCACGCTCCAGCCGTAATTGGCTCCGCGCTCGACTCGATATGTCTGCTCCCACAAGTCTTGGCCGTTGTTGCCGACCCAGATGTCGCCAGACTGGCGGTCGCAGGTGATTCGCCACGGATTGCGAAAGCCATAAGCCCACGTCTCCGGCCGCGCCCCTTTCCGGCTGACAAACGGATTATCTTTCGGGACGGAGTACGTCTTCCCTGGATCAGGATGATCGACATTGATCCGCAACACCTTCGCGAGCAGATGATCGAGACCTTGCCCGGTCTGAATCATGTCCGAATCGGACGTGCCATCGCCGGAGGTGACATACAACATGCCGTCGTTGCCGAAGACGCAGTCGGCCCCGCTGTGGCCGTTCGACTCCCATTCCAGAATGAGCGTCGCGGACGTTGGATCGAACTCAAACGTCTTGGGGTCCATCCGATAGCGAGTGATCCGCACCGACTTCTCTTTGAACTCCTTGAACCGTTCCGCCGACTCCGGCACAAAGCCCGTTGTCGCCGGGCCGGTGGACCCGATGTAGAGAAATCCGTTCTCGGCAAACTGCGGATGAAACGTCGCGTTGTAGATCGTCATCTCCGGGAACTCGAGCAGCGTCTCAAACGATTCGACGTCTGGGTTATCTTTGAAGCGAACCAACGCGGGCTTCGTTTGCAGACCAGCCAGCATCCAATCGCTGCCAGGGACGTGAGCACCGAAGACCGGCAGATTGAGCTTCAGTTTCGGAAACGCCACGCGCGTTCGAAACGGAGCGGGCGGCTCTGGCGAACCGACGACCCGCGAGGTCGTCAGCGGCGGCAAGACGTGAGGCAGACTTGCGCCCTTTTGCCCGACATCGTCATTCGCCGGCTTCACGAACTTGAGCGGCGCGTAATCTTCCCAGCGATGAAAGTCTGCGTTCCCCTTCGAGGCTTTCGGCGAACACCACGACAGCTCCGGGCCTTCAAAGTCGATCGAGTAGTCGTAGCGGCACAGCACGAAATTCCAAACTTCGTCAATCGCCGGACGTCCGCCCGTTTTGATGAAATCACGCCACGGAATTTTCCCTTCGACCGACCAGCCTTTATCCCGATCGGTCCAATCATTGAGCGTCCCGTCGAGCGACACTTTCGGCTCGATATGAAATTCACCCGTCTTCTTAAACCGATTCACTTGCCCGCGACGCGGGATGAACATGTCGAAGACTGTGCCGAGCGCGTTGACCTGAAATTCGTAGTATCCGAACTTGTCGTTCGACGGTTTGAAGAAGAGTTCAAAGACGTCGTTGTCCCACGTGTTGCCGTCATGCTCTTTGACGTCAGCATACAAATCGGCGTCGACCATTTCCGCAAAGAAGTAGAGGTTGTCGCGATCCCACAACAACCGCGCCTTCGTGGCAGTCTTCGCGGGACGAGCCTCTTTACCAAGCCACGGCAATTGAAACTGATCGATCACCTCCGCAGCGGCCCACGCTTTCTCGTCCGCTTTCCCGTCGATCGTGATCGGACTCTCGGTGAAGCGGCACTCATGCGGTTTCGGCGCGTCTTCGGCGCGGGATCGCTGAACGAACAAAAGAGTGAGGAGCACCAAAGTAACCCAAAGCGTGAGCGAGGGCGAACACTCCAAGAGACTTTGAATTCGGAGCGTTTTGAAGCGTTCGCTCTCGCTCACGCTTCGAGTTACTGAGTTGAGTGACCCAACCATGCAATCTCCCCTTTTCATCTCGCCGCGTCTCTGCGTCTCTGCGTTTCTGCGTTAATCAGCCCCACGAAGTGCTCGCCGCGTTCGATGTAGTTTTGAAACCAGTCGTAACTCGCGCACCCCGGCGACAGCAGCACGATGTCGCCCGCCACCGACTCTTGCAAGCTCCACGTGACAGCGGGCTCGAACGACTCAAAACAGCGGCAGATCGGCCCAACAACGTTCGCATCACGAGCAGTTCGCTCGATCAACGTCGCGAGCTGCGAACCCGTTTGCCCCAACAACGCCACAGCTCGGCAGCGTCGAACGGCAGTGGCCGCAATCGACGACAAGTCAATCTGTTTGTCATACCCGCCCGCCAGCAACACGACCGGTTCGTCGAATGCCTGCACTGCTAATACTGTCGCTTCGGGCGTCGTACTCTTCGAGTCGTTGAAACAACGTCGTCCGCTCACTTCCGCCACGAACTCCAACCGATGTGGCAAGCCATTGAATGATCTGATTCTGCTTTCAATCGCTTCCATCGAGATGCCTGCCGCCAACGCGACTGCGATCGCCGCTTGAGCGTTCTCAACATTGTGCGCTCCCGGCAATCGTAGCCACGATTTCAACGGCACTCGTTCATCGTCATTCATACCAAACAACACTCGTGATGCCGCCGTCTGCCAATTCGCAGCTTCGCTGCCAGCATTCAAGACGGCAAAGCAATTCGGTGTCTGCCAGCGCAACAGGTTTTGCTTCGCGTGGCGATAAGCCTCGATCGTCCCATGCCGATCGAGATGATTCGGCGAGAAGTTTGTGACGACGGCGATCTCCGGGCACGGCTGCAACGGTTCGAGGTCTTCCAATTGAAAGCTGCTCAGTTCGAGGATCACCCAATCCTCCGGCTGAATCTGCTGAACGATCGGCAGCAAGCTGACGCCGATGTTGCCGCCGAGCCAGCAGCGACCTTGTTGATTGTTTGCATGAGCTTGAACGATCGAGTGGATCAACGCGGTCGTTGTCGACTTGCCGTTGCTCCCCGTGATGCCGATGACTCGACCACGATTCCGTTCCCAGAAGAGATTCATCTCGCTCGTTAACGGGACTCCGGCCTGTCTCGCGATGTTAAGAAATGGGCTGTTCTTCGGCACGGCGGGGCTGACGACGATGAGGTCCGTCTCGCGAAAGTCCAACTCCACATGTTGTCCGAGTCGCCATGTCACCGGCCAACTCGCATCGAGCTGCGCGAGCGATGAACTCAGTTCTTCAGCCGATCTGAGATCCGTCACCAAAATCTTCGCACCTTGCTCGGCAAAAAAACGGACCACTCCGATTCCGCCGCCAAAACCACCAAGCCCCATCACGGTCACTCGCTGATTTAGAAAAGATGGGCTGAATTTGCAGGGCAGCATCGCGGATCACCGACAGGCTGAAGGAACGAGCGAATTCGATTTAACGGTTGTAAGTGGACTGCCGATATTCAGGGATAGTCGCGACCTACGCAATGCGTGAGTCGTGAGGCACGAGGACCGCACGGATTGCGGTCCCCATGACGATTGCAAAATGGCGATGCGATAACGTTGTGGCGCAGGCGATTTAGCGTCTGATGATGACTCATCAGTGCGTGGTGGCTCGCAAGGAAGCGGGGGAAATCATGAAGTTTGGACAGAGAACGAGGACGGCGTTTGTCGGCATTGCAAGTTGGGGCGTACTCCTTCATGGAACTCCCAGTTTCGCAGCGTCACCGAAAGGGGCCGACACGACGGCTTCGGTCAAGCTGAGCGATGTCAAACCGCGTGAGATGAAACCAGGCCGGGTCACACCCGCTGCCGTTGCACCACAAAGCGATGTCAAAGTCGCCGCGAAAAAGGTCACGGCTCCAGCCCCCATTGATATCGCGCTGGCCAAAGAAGGGACCGTCTCCGGCCAAGTGCTCGGAGCGGATAAGAAGGGTGTTCCCAACGTCCCGGTCTCGATTCGGCAAGGCAAAGAAGAGGTGGCTCAAGCCACGACGGACAAGGACGGTCGCTTTGAGGCTAAGAACCTCAAGGGCGGTGTGTACCTCGTCACGTCGAACAGCGGTTACGGACTGTTCCGTTTCTGGGCTCCGAAGTCTGCTCCACCGGCCGCACATGAAGAAGTGCTGCTGATGGAAAAAGCGGTTGTCGTGCGTGCGCAAGGCCCGAACGATTCCGGCGAAGTGATGTACGACCAAAACGGTCAGCCTTATTGCCGCATTCATGTCGTGGATGACGGTGCTCTTGCGACCGACAATTCTTGCCCGCCCGTTGGTAGCGGCGGACTGTGTGGCTTAGACTGCTTCACTATAACACTGCTCGGTGCGGCGATTGCGGCAGCGGTTCTCGGCGGCATCGCTCTCCATGAGATCGAAGAAGACGAAGACAACAAAAAATCGTCGAGCCCGTAGTACCGACTCGATGAATTTGAATCCACGAAAGGGCCACCGAATCTCGGTGGCCCTTTTCGTTGCTGACTGAGCTCCTCACAACGACTTGATTCGCGACGAAGCATTTTACCGCGATCACCCTCACTTGCTTGAAGGTGCGGGCCATCGCGAGTCTCAGTCTGTCATGCCCCAGAGTCGCTGCAACAGCAGGAACATCGTCGAGTCATGCCGCGCCAAATCGCAGCGATTGAACGGGTAGAAATCGTTCTGGCCGAAGAACGCTTCAGTGGTTTCGGCGAAGTATTCTTTGTCGTTGTGTAGCGCATAGGCTCGCCCGAACGTGTTCTGGCGAGCGGGGTCGCCGTAGGTTCGTTCGACGCTCTCGTAACATCGGCAATCGACGATTCGTTGATACGCGGCTTTGATCTCGGCGTTGTCGAAGCCTAGCACTTGATCGTGATAGGCGTGTGAGAGTTCATGCAGAGTGAGCACCGGCATGCGTCGGACTTCGCGTTCCAGAATGCGGACGTTCGAGAACTCGATCGACTTGGCCATTTCCGGATGCCGACCGTTGGCGCGGAGCCAATTGACGTCCGGGTGATATTCGGCACGCGGTGCGGTATCTGGATATTCCGGCGAGAACCACAGCGGCACCTTGCGGAGGTGAGTTACTGCCTTTGCCGGCACGACGCGAATGATTTCTTTCAATTGCGATTGAAGGATTTCGATGGCCCGTTCGGTCTCTTTCGGTTCGTCGCTCAACAACTTCTCGTTGATGATGACCGGCCAGCCTTCGATGACTCGCGTTTCGTAACCGGCGTAGGTCGATCGCTTCTTGATCGCGTTATTCCGAATCTCGTCACCGATCTTCACCAGATGTTCCGGCCAAGAAAACTTCGGAGCTTTCGACGGATCGTAATCGGCCAGATGCCCGCGTAATCGAGTCGTCGGCTTCGTATAAGTCAGCTCGGTTTCGCCGAAGACTTCTTCGCACAGCGCAGCGAGGCCGGGGTCATATTCCTTGAGTTCCTTCCGCGTATCGACATGGTTGTGGTCGTGGTCCGGCGGTCGGTTGTTGTCGAACCACGACTGCACTCCTTCGGCAAAGTATTCGTGATGGTTGGTCGAGGCGTAGGCTCCTTTCCACAAACCTTGAGCGATCGCGCTCTCGAACGCCTTCTTGACACGAGCATCAAACGTCGGATCGACGTTACTCATCCCCCGCAGATGAATGGTGTGAGCGAACTCGTGAATGAGGATGCACTCCGCCGCATACGGGTCTCCGGCATAAGCCAGCAAATTCTCTTCGCCGCACGTGCAGACCGGATCGGTCGGCGAACCTCCCGTGCCGCGAGCCCGCCGATCCCAATAATCCTTCGGCTTGAAATCGCGATGTTCGGGGATGTCCGTCGTGAATTCGTTGTGAGCAATCACCGTCATCCGCGAGCCGCTACGAACCATAGCCTCCCGCACATCGGGGCGTTGATGCAGAAGCAGTTCAACAAGATAGGCCGCCTCCAGCAGAGCGTGATCATCAACCTTCTCCGACGAGACGATCGGATAACCGTTGGCGTTGACGTACTTTTTGTAAAACGCATCCAGTTTCATATCCGGCGGCGGTACTTCGACCTTGAACATCGACTGCGTCTGATTCGCTTCTGATGCAACAGACGAACTCGAACAGGGATCAACGATCAGTGTCAGCCAAACGACGATACCAAACAAAACAATTAGATTTGCCCAATTTCGTGATGGCGTGTCATGAGCTGTGTTGGAGGATTTGATAACCCACATGATTT
>JAYUFI010000874.1:0-1342 GCA_043738805.1 Planctomycetaceae bacterium
ATGTCACCGGTGCCCTTATCCCGGTATTTCTGACCCTCAACGCCCTTCCGCCGGACAGTGGGGCAGCGGTCGGGCTCCTCGTTACCGACCTCACGACGCAACGCCACCACGAAAAAATGAATGCGCTCTTAAAGTCACTCAAAGAGGCCGACCGCCGCAAGGACGAGTTCTTAGCGATGCTGAGCCACGAGCTTCGCGGCCCCCTCGCCCCCATCGCCAACGCCGTGCGACTGCTCGGTCTCCAACGAGGAAGCGAGAGCCAGATCCAGGAACAAGCCCGCAGCATCATCGAACGCCAACTGAGGCAACTTCAACATCTCGTGGATGACCTGCTGGAAGTCTCCCGCATCACGACGGGCAAGGTTCAACTTCGAAAAGAACGCGTCGCCTTGCGCGACATCGTGGAAGGCGCGGTCGAGACCGTTCGCCCGCTGATCGACCAACGCCTTCATGAACTCACGGTGTCGCTGCCAACCGAACCGATCTGGTTGCATGCCGACGCGGCGCGGCTGGAACAAGTCGTCGCGAATCTGCTCAGCAATTCGGGAAAATACACCGAGCCAGGTGGACACATCAGTCTGACGGCAGAACGCATAGGTGACGCATGTGTATTGCGAGTGCGCGATACGGGCGTTGGCATTGCTCCGGCACTGCTTCCAAACGTCTTCGACCTTTTCACGCAGGCGGAACAATCTTTGGACCGTTCGCAAGGCGGATTGGGAATCGGATTGGCGTTGGTCAAACGGCTCACCGAACTGCATGGCGGGACAGTCGAAGCTTCCAGTACGTTGGAACGAGGCAGCGAGTTCGTTGTCCGATTGCGAATCGAACCGAACGACGTGACGCAATTGTCATTGCCAGTCACTGAGACCAGCCCGTCGATCGTACGACCCTTGCGGGTGCTGTTGGTGGATGACAACGCGGATGCTGTTTTGAGCTTCTCGATGCTGATGGAAGCCTACGGACATGAAGTTCGAACAGCTCACGACGGGCCGACGGCCTTGCAAGCGGCAATCGATTACCGGCCGGACGTGGCCTTGTTAGACATTGGCTTGCCGGGCCTGAACGGCTACGAGGTTGCGAAACGGATTCGGCAACATCCCGCGATCGAGAATATCGTGCTGATCGCCTTGACGGGTTACGGTCAGGATGCAGACCGGCAGGCGTCTCTGCAAGCGGGATTCAATCACCACTTAGTCAAGCCAGCAGTGATCGAGCAGTTGCTTCAAATCTTGGCGACGGTCACGGAGAACGTGACTTGATGCTCGCGCCACTGCATCGGAGTCTTCGGAGAAGCAGTGTCTTCGCACACATCGCCGGTGTGCCACTGGCTCTGCCAGTG
>JAYUFI010000875.1:0-1341 GCA_043738805.1 Planctomycetaceae bacterium
CATCAGGTGCGACATCTCATCACGAGTAAATCCTCGCTGCAATCTTGCTCCCAGTTGTGACACGATTCGCGCGGCGGCGTGAGATGCCAAGTGGCCCGCTTGCGGCCAGCTCAGGCCGTTCGTGATGCCGTACAAGATCGCGGCAGCGTACATGTCGCCCGCGCCAGTCGTGTCGATTGCTTGAACGGGAACTCCTTCGATCGGGATGACCTCGTTGCGGTGCATCAGCAACGAACCGGATTTGCCCAGCGTCAGCGCGACGTTTTCCGCATGTTTGTGAATGATCTGAGCACACTCGATCGGATCTTCTTTGCCCGTCAGCGCGCGAGCTTCATCGACGTTGCAGAACAGCAGGTCAACATCCTCTTCGATGAGTTGCCAGAAGCGATCGCGGAAGAGCCCGATCAAGAACGGGTCCGACACCGTGAACGCGATCTTCACATGATTCTTCTTGGCGAGTTCCATCGCCTTCAGCGCGGCGGCTCGTGGGCCTTCGCTCGTGAAGAGGTATCCCTCCACATAAACGTACTTGGCCTGCCGAATGTCATCTTCGTTAATGTCGTCAGGACTGAGCGTGGCCGAGACACCGAGGTTCGTCAGCATTGTCCGTTGAGCGTCTGCGGTGATGAGTACGACGCACGTTCCTGATTGCCCGTCAGTCGGAGGGACTTCGATGCTGACCCCTTGCTGACGCATGTCACGGAGGAAGAACTCACCGATTTCATCGCGTCCCGTTTTGCCGGCGTAAGCCGCTTTGCCGCCGAAGTCCACGATCCCCATGACTGTGTTCGCCGCCGAACCTCCGGCACAACGAGTTGTCGGTCGGCCATCAAGCAGCCCTAGCACTCGCCGTTGAGCAGCCTCGTCAACGAGCGTCATGATCCCTTTCTGAAAGCCGACGAGATCGAGGAACCGATCATCGACCTGAGCTTGAACATCAACCAACGAATTGCCGACGCCGTAGACGTCATAAGACATGCTTATCCCCTTTTCACACCGACCAGCGGCTTGCGAAATAGTTTTTGAGAACGATGAAATTTCACGGTCAGCACACCCCAATCTTCGAACGAGGCCGATTACCAGAAAGGCTAATGCGAATCGTTCTGATCTTCATCCCTTACTGGTGAGATTCGGCCAATCTGGCGATGGGACTGTGCCACGATTTGAACTCGCCTTGAGGCGAGTTTTGGCCATAGCCTGCCTCCTGATAGAGTTAGTGCCGAAGGCAGGGTTATTCTGCAAGATTGTGGCGTGACGCTCTGCGGCGCGATTCATGACGCGGAGCGTTGTGCCACAATGTGGTTCGCCGCGCGATGCTTGATTGCTGAAGTTTCTTTGGGT
>JAYUFI010000876.1:0-1340 GCA_043738805.1 Planctomycetaceae bacterium
GCGGTGCGACGAGTGCTCAAGACGTTGCCCGATATCAGTCTGACGGAGACCGACGCCGCCGAGTTGATCCTCGCACCATCTGAACCGTTGCCGCCATCGCAACGCGAACTGTGGTGGCTGGGAATCGGGCCGCTCGATCCGTCGGAAGAGGCTCGCCAAGCGGCGCTCGATTTGGTTGGGCCTTACGTGCTCGAAAAGCAAAACCCGTTGTTGGATGGCCTGACGCTCGGCGGTGTGGTCTGGGGCGGAGTGCAGCCGGTGAAGCTCGACGTCTCGCCGATCATCACGACGGGAAGCATGGCCCTCTTGTCGCGGCTGACGGGAACTCGAACGACCGCCTATCTGCTCAACATCGACTTCGCCCGCACGAACCTCGGCGATAGCCCGGACTGGCCGATCCTGCTGAGTAATCTCATCGAACTCCGCCGCGACAACCTGCCGGGACTGCGACGTTGGAACTACCGCTTGAACGAAGAGATTCGTTTCCGCATCGCAGACGCCGCAACTCCGTCTGTGACAACATCCACGCCAGACGGGACAACAACGCGGCCGACCTTGAGCGATGAAGAGTCCGCCAATTTGCGCTCGCTGCAACTCGTGCATCACGGAGCCAAGCGACCGCTTGCGCGAGCGAGCACGATCGAGATTCCGCCGCTGGACGATGCCGGTGTGTACTCAGTCCTCGACGGCGAGCAACTCATCGGAGAATTTGCCGTCGCCTTCTTCGACTCAGAAGAATCCACGCTGAGCGGTCTCCGCCCCGGACGCCACAATCCTGAAATGCCGAACTCAGCAGCCGGATTCGTGCTTGATCAACCGCTGACCTGGATCGTGTTGATTGGGATTGTGTTGATTGCGGCCGCAGCATTCGCCGACTGGCACGTTCTTCGTCCAGGTCGAAGGAATTGATCGGTCTCAGATTCCCAGCGGTTCTACATTTCGCCATCCGCCCGATTCGACCACCACGGCAAGCTCACTCCACCATCAATCGTCAGCGTGCTTCCGGTCATGTAGTCGGCATCATCGCTGAGCACATATGTGACCGCCTTCGCGACTTCGTCTGGTTGTCCCAAGCGGCCCCACGGGAGTCTTTCGCCACCGACTTTGATTTGATCTTCGCTGAAGAACTTTCGTTCGCCCGGCGTGTCGATCCAGCCGGGGTGGACGATGTTGACTCGAATCCGCTTCGATGCCAATTCGATCGCCGCCGTGCGAGCCATGTGGTCGATCGCCGCTTTCGCCATGTTGTAGGCCATCGCCGTTGGGATCGGGATGACGGCGTGCGGCGAGCTGACCACGACGATCGAACCACGAGTCCCTTGCTTCAACATCTGCTGAGC
>JAYUFI010000877.1:0-9710 GCA_043738805.1 Planctomycetaceae bacterium
ACGGCGTCACTCAACTCGCGCGGCATTGAGGTTTCTCAAGACGACAAAAACAGCTTGCGGGCCTCTCGCGCGGATGTAACCTCGCTCGAACTCGGTAGCGGCGACGACCAAGTCCTCGTCAAGGAATTTGCCGAACGCGCGATCACGATCACCGACACGAGCGGCAACGACCAGTACCGCTTCCGAATGGGTCAAGCCGACTCCACCAAGGCTCCTGGGAAGATTTCGATCAACGACCCAGAGGGGACGTTCGACGAAATCATCCTCGAACAAACTCGCGCCGGCGATCTGCTGACGCTAGATTCCTATCGCGTCACAAACGGTCGCGAGTCGGTCACGTGGAACTCCGACGTCGAGCGGCTGACCCTGTTGGGTAAGGGTGCGGCATTCGATCATTCGAACATCATCGACTTCGGCGGCAAGGTGACTTACACGACGACCGCTGGAGACGCGCCCGGCGCGGTCGCCGATCTCAAAACCACTGGCCTGCGAGTCATCGCCAGTCAGTTCGACACCCCGGATGCCATCAAGGCCGGGTATCTGATGCTGGAAACGTACAACGGTCTGGACATCACGCATCCACTCGATGCTGGCAACAACGGCTACATCGACGCACGCGTCTTCAAGGACAAAGCGAACATTCAACTGCACGCGAACTTGTTTGCTTCGGCGGGTGACGATTGGAACGGCAATGGTTCCGGTTACATCCGCTTGGTCGCGCCGGATGGTTCGATCACGAACGACAACGATGTGTTGATCAAAGGGACGAACGCGCATTTGATTGTGAAGGCTTACAAAAACCTGGCACCGCTGCGTACCGAAGTCGGCAGCCTGACGGCCGCGACGTCGCTGGAAAGCGGTAGTCCTGTCGTCATCAACGAAGCTGACAGCCTCAACCTCACGTCCACCGATTCGCACAATTCGCAAGAAAACGGGGGCCTCGTCATCCCGTCGTTGGCCGTGACTCCTCAGTGGGTCACGACGGTGACTTGGGACGACAGGGCGTCCGCCGATTGGCTCAATCAAATTCGCGATGGTAACGACACGTATGCCGTGACTTCCGGCACCGGCAACATCAACTTGACGTTGAGCGCGCCCAACGCGCTGCTGACGTTGCAGAGCGGCAAGATGGAAGCGCGTGCCGCCGGCCAGCCGATCACGCTCACCGCCGACGATTTCGATTTCCGCAGCGGCGGGAATCAGATCGTCGGAACGGGCAATCTCATCATCCGCACGACTCACGATGCCGTCGATTACCGGCTGGGTTCGGCGGCGGAGGATGCCTTTGGCTTTGATCAATCAGGGCATCAAGCGGCGACCGCCAACATCGGCGTTCGCGATTTCGCCGCCATTGGCGACACGTTTTCACTCGTCCAGATCGGCCATGCGTTTATCAACAGTGTCGGCGTCGGCAACACGATGACCTTTGGCGACATCCGAGACAATCCGATCCTCAAAGGCAATTTGTCGATGCGAGGTGAGAATGCCGCGCTCCGCAATTTGACCAAGTTTTACGCAGATACGATGACAATCGCCGGCGACGTGCAAGCTCCGGATGACCACATTGATTTCTACACGCATCGAATGCTCGTCAACGCCAAGAACATTCATGACCAACTTGGCCCGAATGATTCAGGCGTCACGGCCAAGACCGTCAACTTCGCGATCGACGAGCAATTGCAACAAGGTGGCTGGATCATCGGCAAAGATCGCGTTGACATCGACGTGCTCAACAGCGACGGCACGCGGCCTTATTTCTCGTTCCCGGATGAGTTGGTCAGCATCAAGATGGATGTCGGCAGTCTCACCAAGACGCTGAATCCCAACAGCGTGATCGACATCAACACGAATCAGTCGATCCAGACGGCCGGTGTGATTGAGGTTCACGGCGCAGGTTCGCACGCCGACGTGACCGCGGGCACGAAACTGACGGTGCTCGAAGGTGGCATCGTTGCGGGTCGCGATGACAACAACGTGCTGACGCTCACTGCGGGCTTGTTACTCTCGGTGAATCCAGGCGGAGCGGTCATCGCCGGGGCACGCTTCGACGATGTGAACGGGACGCCGGTCGCCGTGCAAACCGGAGCGGGAGCCGAAGCCATTCTGAACTCGCCGCATGAACTCTTCATCGGCGGCACCGTGACGACCTCGGATCAGATGCAGCTCAATTCAGGAACGCCGCAGTTCGATCACACGGCCTATTTCAACGGACTGGCCGACGTCGATCCGCAGCATCCGCTGATCGGCCACAGTCAATACGGCATCCTGCTGACTGGCACGCTCACGTCACTCGCGGCGAATACCACCCTGCAATTGCAGTCGGATGCGGATGTCATTTCGCGTGGCAACATCAACGTCTTCGGCACGAACTCGGACCTGCTGATTCAGTCGGGGCGGTTCGTGTATCTCGAAGGTTTCATCGACGTGAAACGCAACGCTCGGATTTACGGCGGCGTCGATGTCAACGGCACGTCGCTTGGCACGGCCGATCCGTTGCTGGGCAGCAGCGTTTTTGTCGCCACGACTTCGCGAACCATCACCCGCGATTCCGGCAGTTCGATCGACATTCGCGGTGGCCAAGACGTGGACATCCTGGGAGCCGTCGTCGCAGGCGGAACGATTGGTGCCCACGGCGTCACCTTCTCCGGCCCAAGTTCTTCGATCAGCGTCACTGCGGGTCAGCAAGTCTTTCTCGACAGCGGCCTGCTGGCGTCTGGCACGGTCACCGTCAATGCGGGCACGCCCGGCGCGGACGACACACTCGCCGCGATCTTCCCCGGCAAGACATTACCGACCGACGACGGCAACGATCGCCTCAGCTTGGTCATCACGACGGCGGGTGGCATCACGACGGCCGGCAGCACGACCGACAATTCCGGTGGCGGCATCGTCCTTAATGCGGCGGGCAACATCGAAATTCTCGGCTCGCTGAATGCCGGTGCGAACGTCACGCAGTCGTTTGATCACGACGGCCACTTCCTCGGCGAAACGGCCACTTACAGTTCTGAGCCTGCCACGCTCACGATCAATGCCGACGGCCGAGCGTACCTCGGAGGGCACACGCTCAATCAAGGGGGCGACTTGGTCGAGACGGGGACGTTCTTGCGAGCCGCTCACGCGATGACCGTCAACGGCGGCGACTTCCGCACGAACGAAGGCTTGCTCGTTCACGCGGCCAGCGAGCTGACGGTGAACGATCCCGACGGCTCGATCACGCTCACCTCGCAGAACAACGCCACGGTGCTCGGCCTGTTCGTCGCTGGTGGTCGCATCGATACCGTCCGCGACGTCAACGGCGGTTACCTTGGCCGAGTTCCCGTCTACTTCGACGGCGACTCGACCGTCACGTTGCACGCTGGTGGAACCGTCGAGATCGGTCAGGACATTGTCGCCGGAAAGCGGATCGACCTCATCGGCGGCAATGGCTCTGGCGGTAGCGGGCCGGGACTCACCGTGCAGGGGAGCGGGCGGCTGCTCACGCGGCGAGAAAACAGCCAAATCAATCTCAATGCGCCCGGTGAAGTGGTCATTCTGCCGCCGGGACACATCAACGAAATCCAGTCGCAGGGATTCACGGTTTCATCGCTGGGTCGCCTCACAGCAGACGTCACACTGGCGATCACAGTGGATCGCGTGGACTTCACCTATTCCGGCACGGTCACGCTCACGGCTGCGGCCACGGCGAACAACAACGGCATCGCCGATCTCGTCGCTGACCTGCAGGCGGCCCTCGCAGCGGGCAGCTATACCATTGCGACCTCCAACAACCCGACCCGCATCGTCGGCGACCCGTTCACGGAAATGGCGGACGATCCGTCGACGGAAGGCTTCGTCGATCCGGATGTGAAGATCAAACTGCGCAACGGCATGTTGTTGTTCACCAGCCCGTATGCCATCACGATCGAAGATTCGTCCGTGAATGCGGATCAGTTGGGTGTCGACGTTTCGTCTGGTCGTCTGACTTCATCGCGGTTGTACGCCATCGATGCGGCGGAACCCGGCTCGACGGTCAACATCGGCGCGCCGCACGGCCCGAACGGCAAGCTGTCGATCGGTGGCAAGGTCCGAGCTTACTCAGCGATCAACCTCTACAGCGGCACGTCACCCGATGGCACGGACATTGATCTCGGCCCGACCGGCGTTCTGGAAACGGTGAACGGCAACATCGAGTTCAGCGCCGGTCAGTATGGCGACATTCGCGGCGCGATCATCGCGGGCGGAACCGGTTCCGACATCGTTCTCGACGCGGCGCAGACGCTGCGGATTCGCGGGCACCTGACCGCCGATCACGACATCCTGTTGAGTGCCGGCAACAAGACCGAGTTGCATCAGGTCAGCGTGCAGATCGACGGAACCAGTCAGCTCACTTCGACGGGAGGCGGAGGCCACATCACCGTCACCGGCTACAACGACGTGGTCTTCGACGGAGTGGTCGGCACCGGCAGTAATCATCTTGCCACGCTGGAATTGAACGCCGTCAATGGCAACCTGACGATCCCGAAGACTTCCGGCCGCATCGAGTCCGACGCGCTGATCTTCCTCAAAGGTGCGATCGTCGATGTTCAAGGGGTCGTTCACAGCACTCTGACAACAGCGAGCACCACCGATTACGAGATCACCATCGACGCCACCGATACGGCGATCATCAACGGCGATTTCCAACTCACCGGTTCGTTGTTGATCACAGGAACCAACGAAGTCGATGTCTTCAACACGACGGTCGCCATTACCGAACCGGGACAGAAAGTCCGCTTCACGGGTGGTGACATCCGCTTCGGCAAAGCCTCGACCGATACCAATGGCGATCCGGTGCAACTCGGGGCCCTGGTCACGGCGGTCGATCTCATTGAGTTCGACTCGACCGGTCTCGTGGAGATTGGCTCCGGCTCGGTGATTGCCACGAGCGGTGAGAATTCCGTCATCGACTTGCACGCGGGGAGTTTGGCGATTGCCGGTTCGTTGTTGGCCGGAGCGACCGTCAGCGGTTCCGACACGACGTTTGGCGGAGCGTCGGCCGACGTCCTGATCGCGGCAACGGAATCGGTGACGATCGGCGGAATGGGGATCGTCGGTGGCAACTCGCAAAGCGTGGGAGGCACGTTGCGAGCGACCGGAGATATCTCGGTTCAAGTCCACGGCGGCACGGCGGACGTCAGCTTCGCGATGAATGGCGCGAGCAGTCTCGAAACGGTGGCTGCGACCAATGAGCCACCCGGAGTCAGCCACAACATCACGATCACCACAGATCAGGACATTCGAGTTTCCGGGGCTATTGATGCGCTCGTGAGCGGTTCCGATGTCATGTTGACGTCGAACGAAATGATCCTGATCGACGGCCTGGTCAAAGCGGACGATCAACTCAAGCTGACGGGTGGCACGGACGAAACCGGCGTCGGATTGATGGTGCAGCCGCTGGTGTTCAAGCTGGATGCAAATGGCGACGCGATCCTGGATGCCGACGGCAATCCGATCCGGCTGAGCGGCGGCACGTTGACGACGAACGTCGGCGGCGCGATCACGCTGATCAGCCCTCAGAAAATGGTTTTGGCGGGCGTGATCGGCGAAGTTCACAACGGTATCCCGGACGCCAGTTCGATCAGCGTCATGCAAGCCACGGACTTGATGGTGACCGGAGCCGTGAACGCAGCGAACAGCATCACGTTCCGAGCCACCAACATTGCCGTGGCACCGGATGCCGTGATTCAAACGCGAGCGACCGGTGGCGCGGTCGATCTGCGAGCGACTGGCATGTTCACGATCGGGGCCACCACGGAGGGAACGAATCCCGCGCTGATTCAAAGCGACGCGCTGGTGCATCTGATGGCGGACACGCTCAGTCTGGACGGCCAGATCATCAGCACCAGCTCGACCGGCCGCATCGTCATCAACGCGGTTCACGGAGTGACCTTCTTCGGTGAAGTGAATGCGAAGAACTCGTTGGCCGTTCATTCGGGCGTGGGAGCCAATTGGACCGATCTGAAATTGTTTGGAGCGGTCACGGTCGCCGACCTGTCTGGCAGTGACGTCACGATCAATGGTGGGACGCTGACGAGTTCCGGTGGCTCGGCCGAGATTATCGCCGGAGGCAACATCAACGTCGTCGGTGCCACGACGATGGGGACCGATCCGGTGCCAGTGCAACGGCCGATCATTGTCACGGTGCCGCGCACGATCGAAGTGATCACCGGCACGCGGCAAGTCGCGGTCGGCTCGATTTTCGTTCCCGTCGTCAGCTTCGTGAACACGAAGACCACCGAGCAGGTGGGAACGGAAAGCGTCCGCGTGGGGAGTGCGTTCCACACGGCCGACGTCACGCTGACGCAGATGGGCTACTACAACGGCACGACCTCCACGAGCCGCAACTTCTTCATCGAGGGGATCGACTTCTTTGCCAACGATTCGACGATTGATTGGAACAAAGTCTATGACCCGCTGACCGGAAACGTGGTGCCGATCAGCCAGGCAAAACCGTCAGCCGGCACGGAATGGGGGAGCTTGACCGACAATCAGCGTGACTCGGTGCTGATCCATTTGGGTTATCGCAAGCTCTATAACGTCAGCTTTGCCAACCTGGTCACGCACAACACCATCAATGGGATTCCAACCGACATTCCGTGGCATCCCACTTGGGAGACTGATTTCACCACGAAGACGGTCGATACCACGTTTGAATACAGCGGCGGCACTGGCTCACCGGTCCCCGTCAAGTTCCAGCAATATGCCCACACCGCCACGGCCCGCCTGCCGGTGGATGGCTGGCGCGACAAGTTCGTCCAAATGCCCGCTGGAGCGGAATCCGACGTCTTGCGAGTCGTCTCGCAGGGAGAACCGAGTGCCTTCCAGGAGGACGTTGGGAATTACTGGGACTACGCTTATACATACTACAATCAAATCTATTCGGCACTTGAAACTCACACTGATGACTATGGCGGTGGGAACCGCGATAACTACCTTGACTATGATGGGCAACCATTGACATTTCAGGGAACCTACGACAGTCATGGCAGACGGAACTACAGCTTGAGCGACGGTCGCTCGGTAACGAAAGACAGGGTTCCGGATTGGGCATATGCGCCTCAGGAATTGAGCCATGACCATATCAGTCGTGTTATAGCCGGACGTGGATTTGGCGATTTACGGGCAGCCACTCGCGTCTTCGTCGCTCCCTACACCAACGTTAAAGTGGGATATAAAAATGCGGTAAGTAATGGTGTTGGAACAAACACGGATCTCTTCGAGAACTTTCAAAGGGGTGTCGGTGAGTGGTATGGGAACTACAAAAACATCGCTGACACTCGACAGAAGCTTTCGTATCAGTTGGTGACGAAGCCGGTGGATGTGTACGACCTGCGGCCCAAGTTTGAGACTGCGGAATCGACGGTCAAAGTCGTGGATGCGAAGTCGGTCACGCAGTGGCAGACTCAGAACATCACCGAAGCGCAGACGGTCCTGACCACTCAACGTCAATTTGAGGATGGCAGCGCGTTTCAGGGAGGCTTCGGGGCACCGTCGCTGGCGGCGCTCAACACCGTGACCATCGCCGCCGGACAGGATGTGAGCGTGCAAGGTCTCGTGCAATCGAACGGCATCGACCAAACGCTGAGCGTCACCGCCGGTCGCGATGTGTTCGTGGATGGCTTCGTGCCAGACGGTGCTCCGGCGGGGACGTTGGCCGCCAAGGCGGAATTGCTCGGGAATGGCCAAATCACGATCACCGCCGGCCGCGACCTCACGCTCGGTGCGGACAGCCGAGTCGCCGTCAATGACGGTGTCGCAATGGGGACCGTCAGCGAGGTGATCCTCAAGTCGGCCGGAGACACTACGCTCAACGGACAGGTCAGCGCGATTCATCTGATCCAGGTCAACGCCGGCACGGACGGCAGCGGCTCGATCAGCGGCGGACTCAATACGGATCTGACCACGACCGGCAGCGACATCGTTCTGACCGCCGGTGCCACCAGCGGCGATATCACGCTGACGGACTCGGCGATCAACAGCTCGATGAGCACCGGCGACATCCACCTGAACGCGACTGCCGGGCAAGTCGCTCAAACCGGCGGCGTGATCACCGGCAAGCAGTTGGTCGTGCGTGCCAAAACGGGAATCGAGACGAATACCGCCGTCAGCGAATACGACGTACAGAACTCCGGCACGGGCGATGTCACGCTGGTCAATGTCGGCAACGTCACGTTCGTCAGTCCGCTGACGACTTCCACCGGTAAGATCTCGGTCACGGAATTCGGAGATGCGACCGTCGATGCCGTTACGAGCAGCAATACGATCACGTTCCAAGTCAGTGGCCAGTTCGCTCAAACGTCGAACACAACCATCACCGGCGGAAAACTGACACTCGATGCGACCAGCTCCAGCGGCGTCCTGAAGACAGCCGTCACCGGCATCCTCTTCACCACGCATGGAACTGGAAATGTCTCCGTTCAGAACACCAGCACGCAACCGCTGGACCTGAACGTGACCGTCACCGACGGCAGCCTGACGGTCACGACGCCCGGTGATTTGCGCGTCACGAAGGCGGTCAGCCTGACGGACTCCGACGACAACGACATCTCGCTCAGCGCCGGCGGCAATATCGACGTCGGCCTGTTGCAAGCGGGAGTCTTCGCGGCCACGGATGTGGATGCTCGCAAGATTCGGTTGGGATACTTGAGCGGTGCGCTCCGAGCGTCTGGATTCCTGGCCAGTGATGCCGCCGATTTGACCGATGCGGCTTATGCGTCGTTGGATCAAGCCGCTGCGCGGACGTCGCTGGTCAATTGGCTGACGACCATCATTTATGCCGGTGACGCGGACGCAGCGACGAAAGCATCGGCCGAAGCAGATCGGCAACTCAATCTGCAACAAGCGATTCGCAGCTACGGTGACGTGATCCTGACCGCCGGCGGTGCGGTGCGCAAACTCGGAACGAGCGATGCCGCGATCAATCTGATCGCCGATTCGTTGACCGTCACCAGCGCGACCGGAATCGGCGGGATCAAAACCGCGCTCAACACGATCGCGTCGATCACGAATTCCACGAGCGGCGACGTGACATTGACCGATGTCGATGGTGTCGGCAATCCGCAGCCGGGACTGAATGTGTTGTTCGTGTCCAACGCGCACGGTTCCGTGTTCATCAACGTGCCGGGCGACCTGGACGTGACGCAGGTGAGCGGATCGGGCGCGAGTTCCGATGTCTCGCTAATTTCCGGCGGCGTGATGCGGTTGCTACCGTTGCACGGCACGGTGAACACGGTCGTCGCGGGGCACGATCTGACTCTGCAATCGACCGGTGATCTGGTCATCTTCAGTGGCTTCACGGCCCCGCATGCGGTTCGCTTCTCGTCGCAGACCGATGTGAAGCTCGACGGCGCGACGCTGAACCTCAGCACGTCCGACGCGATTGTCATCGAATCGAATAGCTCGCTGGTCATGAGCGGTCTGTTGGAATCGGCTACAGGAGTAACGCTCATCTCGAATCACGGCGACGTGATGTTCAACGGTGCGATTCAAGGCAAGGACCACAACCCGCTGCCCTCGCTGACGATTATCGCTCGCGGCAACCGAGTGATTGGCGGCGACTTCGACGGCCTGTATCGTTTCCGTTCGCTGATCAACGACGGCACGTATTACGGCAGCACGCCGGAACTGACTTCCAGCAGTATTGTGGTCGATGACGCGGATCAACCGGTCGCGAACTTCGACGAGCTGGACCT
>JAYUFI010000878.1:0-9708 GCA_043738805.1 Planctomycetaceae bacterium
GAACGCGATCTCGAATTCGCGACACAGGTGCAACTCGGCTTTCTGCCGAACTCGCGACCAAAGATTCCTGGTTACGAATTCTTCGATTACTACGAACCGGCTCAGCGAGTCGGTGGTGATTACTTCGATTACATCCCGTTGCCGAATGGACGCTTGGCCGTGACGGTCGCGGACGTCGCGGGCAAGGGGGTTCCTGCCGCGCTCCTGATGGCTCGACTGTATTCGTCGGTGCGATATCACTTACTCAGCCAGACGGATGTCGCAGCGGCGATGACCGGGTTGAATGCGGAGATATCGGTCAGCGGTTTGGGACATCGCTTTATTACCTGTGCCGTGCTCGTGCTTGATCCGGCGACGCATGAAGTCACGCTCGTGAATGCCGGACACTTGCCGCCGGTGCGGCGTCTGTCGAACGGCAAGATCGAACCGATCGGCATTGTGGAATCCGGAATGCCGCTGGGGATTGTGCCTACTCAACAATTTCAAAGCTCGAAGTTCAGCCTCAGCCCCGGCGAGTCGTGGCTGATCTTCACGGACGGCATTACCGAAGCGATGAAGTCGCCGAAAGAACTTTACGGGACGAAGCGGCTGATCGACTTCATGGCCTCCGGCCCGACTCGCATCGACGAGTTGGTCAATGGGTTGATCGAAGATGTCGAGAAGTATTGCGAAGGCCGAGCACAGAGCGACGACATGTGCGTCGTCGGTATGCAGAGGCTCTCGTGAATTTGGACGTCCGAGCAATTTTGGGCGACGGCGGTCAGATCGCAAAGCGGCTGCCGACTTACGAGTCGCGTCCGCAACAGCTTGAGATGGCTCAAGCGGTCGAGAAGGCGATCCAAGCAAAATCGCATCTGCTCGTCGAAGCGGGAACCGGCGTCGGCAAGAGCTTCGCGTATCTCGTTCCGGCGATTCTGTCACTCGGCGAAGCGCAGTCCGAACCGGCAAAGTTGAAACGTCCGCGCGACGAGGATGACGACGATGAATTCGGTGACGGCAAACGCCCGCCGAATCAACCGAAGAAGAAACGTCGCCGAGTCGTCATCTCAACGCACACGATCGCGCTGCAAGAACAAATTTTTTCGCGTGACATTCCGTTCCTCAAAGCGGTCTTGCCGGTGGAGTTCTCGACGGTCTTGGTGAAAGGCCGATCGAATTACGTCAGTTTGCGACGCTTGAAGACCGCGCTGGAACGGGCGGGACAATTGTTTGCCGACCCGCAGGAAATGAATCAACTGTCGCAGCTTGCCGATTGGGCCAGCGAGACGGAAGAGGGGAGCGTGCAAGACTTGTCGTTCCGACCGCTCCCCAACATTTGGGACGAAGTGGTCAGCGATAGCGAAAACTGCCTCGGCAAAAAATGTCCGACACATGCCGATTGCCATTACTTCAAAGCACGCCGCCGAGTGTGGAACGCCGACGTGCTCGTCGTGAATCATGCGCTCTTCTTTTCCGATCTCGCGCTGCGTCGCGACGGCGTGAATCTGCTTCCGGACTACGACATCGCCATCATTGATGAGGCTCACACTGCCGAGGCGGTTGCCGGTGATCATCTCGGACTGACACTGACGAGCGGGCAGATCAACTACCAACTCGGCAAGCTTTGGAACGAACGCAAGATGAGCGGCCTGCTCGCGCCGCCCGCGCTGCTCGCTGCTCAAAAACTCGTTTACGACTTGCGGCATCGAGTCAATCATCTCTTCGCAGAACTCGAATATCATCAGTCACAGCACGGTCGTAAGAACGGACGCTTGCGGACTCCGCCGGAAATCGAAAACAACGTCTCGAATGGTTTATTGAAACTCGCCGAACATCTCCGCGACTACGCAAACGGGCTGCAAAAAGAAGAAGAACAACTCGAATACACCGCGCCTGCGACACGCTGCACCGAACTGGCCGTGACCCTGAAAGAGTGGCTCGCACAGTCGATCGAAGGGGCCGTTTACTGGACCGAGAAGTCTGGTCAAAAACAACAAAACACCAAGCTCGTCTGCTGCCCGATCGACGTCGGCCCGACGTTGCGTGATGAGTTGTTCGCGAAAGTTCCAACGGTCGTGTTGACGAGCGCGACGCTTTCAACCGGCCCGCGAAATTTTGATTACGTCAAAAGTCGTTTGGGCCTGACGAAGTCGATCGACCTGAAACTCGGCAGCCCGTTCGATTATCAAAAGCAAGCGAAGCTGATCGTTCACGGACGCATGCCCGATCCCAACGAACAAGGCCCGGAATTCGAGTCCGAAGTTTGTGAGAAGATCAAACAACACGTCACCGCCACCGCCGGTCGTGCCTTCGTGCTTTTCACGAGCTACAAGATGTTGCAGTCGTGCGCGAACCGCCTGACTCCGTGGTTCGCCTCGCAGAACTTCACGCTGCTGACACAAGGGACTGGGATGCAACGCTCGATGATGCTCGACCGCTTCCGCAGCGATGATCGAGCGGTCCTCTTCGGCGCAGATAGTTTCTGGCAAGGGGTCGATGTCCCCGGCGACGCTCTGCAAAACGTCATCATCACGAAGCTGCCGTTCGCCGTTCCCGATCATCCGTTGCAAGAAGCCCGCATGGAGGCGATCGAAGCTCGCGGCGGCAAGCCGTTCTTCGAGTACTCGCTGCCCGAAGCGATCATCAAACTCAAACAAGGCTTCGGTCGCTTGATCCGCAGCCGCAGCGATACCGGCCAAGTCGTGATCCTCGATCCGCGCGTGAAAACAAAACGCTACGGTCAACAATTCCTCGACAGCCTGCCGAAGTGCCAAGTCATCGTGGACCCGATGTAGGCTTTGTCTGGCAAATCCGTAGGACGGGCACTCTTGCCCGTCGATTTCTGGCAAAAGAGCGGCAAGAGTGCCCGTCCTACAAAAACGTCAACGATTTGTCAGATCGAACCAAGGCCACTTGCTTCAGTATCGCGCGGTCGCTGCTTCCATCAGGGCTTGCTCGGTGAATTCGCCACGTGTGAATTCACCTGTCAGACGGCCTTCGCAGAGAACCAGAATACGATCGCACAGAGTGATCAGTTCAGGAAGTTCGCTCGATGTGACGATCAGGCCCAAGCCGTCGCGGCAGAGGAAGTCAATCAGCTTGTAGAGTTCGGCCTTCGCACCAACATCGACGCCGCGCGTCGGATCATCGAGCAGCAGCACTTTCGGCTGAGTCCGCAGCCAGCGGGCGATGATGCACTTCTGCTGGTTGCCGCCGCTGAGACTCGTGATGGGGGCTTCGGTTCCAGCGGTCCTCACTCCCAAACGAACGATCGATTCTTGCGTTGATGAGCGTTCGCGATGTCCGGAGATCAGACCCAACGAAACCAGTTCATCCAACGTGCAAACCATGATGTTGTCACGCACGGTTTGATGCAAAAACAGGCCGAGCCGTTTGCGATCTTCCGTGACGAGCGCCATGCCTGCCGCGACCGCCTCTTCGGGATGCGTGAACGAAACCGGCTGACCATCGAGAATCGTTCGGCCCTGCGGCGGAAGCTCGCTCGCACCAAACAAGCATTCGAGCAACTCCGTTCGGCCTGCGCCCATCAACCCCGCGATGCCGAGCACCTCGCCGCGTCGCAGTTCAAACGAGACATCCTTCAAACGCCACGGCCGCGCATGTCCCGGCCACGGCAACGACAGGTTCTCGACTTTCAGCACGACGTCGCCCGGCTGACGCGGCTCTGCGAACACCGCCTCTTCGATCTCGCGACCGACAAGCAAGTGCGTCACCTCGCGAACGTGAGTCTCATCGCGTCGCATTGTCTGCACATGCCGACCATCACGCAGCACCGTGATGCGATCGGCGAGCCGGAATATCTCGTCCATTTTGTGCGAGATATACAGGATCGTGACGCCGTCTTTGCGCAAGCGACCGATGATCTCGAACAGCCGCTCGGTCTCCGCTTCCGTCAGAGCGCTCGTCGGTTCGTCCATGATCAAGATGCCGGCTTGCTTCGACAGAGCTTTCGCAATCTCGACCAACTGCTGATCGCCGACTCGCAACTCGCCAACACGTTGACTCGGATCGAGTTGACAACCGAGCTGCCGAAACAACTCCGCGGCTTCCTGCTGAGCCGTCGATTCATCCAACAAGCCGAATGCCCCGCGTCGTTCGCGACCGAGAAAAATATTCGCGGCGACGGAAAGCTGCTCGACGAGATTCAACTCCTGATGAATGATGCTGATTCCCGCTGCCTCTGCATCTCGGGTACTCGCAAAGCGAACCGACTGGCCGCGCAGACGAAGTTCGCCATCGAACTCCGTGATGACTCCGCTGAGGATTTTCATCAGCGTGCTTTTGCCTGCACCGTTCTCGCCTACGATGGCGTGCAATTCCCCAGCGGCGATTTCCAACGAAACATCTTGTAAGGCAATCGTGCCGCCGAACCGTTTGGTGATGTGGTGCACTTCGATGAGCGACACGATTCTTCAACTTTCTTTCGCACAAGGTTGTGCTGGATTATTTTTTTCAATTGCTTTGATCATCAATTCCGCTGGCCACAGTGAAAAGTGACCGCAGCCACCAAATTCTGGAAGCGGCGCGGCGAGGACTCCCATCACGCGAACATGCCGTTTATCAAACTGCCTTAACCAAACCTCATTGTGACCGATGGCTTCGAGGTCAAAGTCTATCCAAATGCTGGAACTATAAGGGCCACGGTCGTCATTGATGTTTTCAGATCGAGGGATGTGATCAATACAACGTCCCTCAAATTCGAGGGACAACGCGCCAACAATCGTGACCAATTTGCCATTCAATGTGCTGACCTGTTCGATGGCGGAATTCACAGAAAGGTCATCCACTTAAAATCCTCCAAACAATTTGTCGGGGGGGCGATTGAAAGCACATTGGTGACTAAAAAGGTAATGGAGTTTCTTCAGCCATACACAATTAATGACTTGCAAAGATTGTGTTGCAGTTTCCTCATCCCGACGGGTAATCGCAATCCGGATGACCGATTGTCGTGCACTCAATCAGCAATGCTTGCATCCACTTTGCAATCCGATAAGTTTCCGTCCGACTTGTCACCGCCTTAAAGGAATCATCATGGATCAAGACGAGATTTTATTGGACTGCGAAGAACGGATGGAAAAAGCGGTTTCAGTGTTCCGCGAACAACTGAAGGGGTTGCGTACCGGGCGAGCGAACCCCGGTCTCGTCGATAACATCCGCGTTGAAGTTTATGGCTCGCCAACGCCGCTGAAGCAAATCGCTCAGGTCAGCGTTCCCGAACCGCAGCAGCTCATGATTCGGCCTTACGATCAGACCAACGTTGCAGCGATCTCGAAAGCCATTCAAGCGAGCGATGTCGGACTCGCCCCGAAGGTTGACGGTCGCGTCATTCGCTTGACCATCCCAGCGCTTTCCACCGACCGCCGCAAGCAATTGGTCGCGCGCGTGAAGGAGTTCGCTGAAGACGCTCGCATCGCATTACGAAACGTTCGCCGCGACGCCAACAAGCACGCGGATACTTCCGAGAAAGATAAGTTGTTGACTGAAGACCTCTGTAAAGCGACGAAGGACGAAGTCCAAGAACTCACCAAGAAGTACGAAGGTGCGGTCAACACCGAAGCCGCCGCGAAAGAAAAGCAGGTCATGGAAGAGTAGGGCGGTACTGGCATCTGCGAAGTGGGACACGTTTTCAACGTGCCGAAAAGCGGAGCACGATGGAATCGTGCTCCAAGTCTGCGGCCCTTTCGGTTGAAATATCGGGTTTCCGCAAGACAATCTTCCGACGTGCTGCAATAACCGATGCTACGATAATCTTCGCTCCTCTCTTCGCCACCGGGGCTAAGCCATCGAACGCCATCCCTTCAAGAATCGCTCGACCATGTCGACTGTCGCGACTTCTGACGAGTTTCTCGATCACCTCTTGCAGAGCAAGTTGCTGACCGAGGAGCAGTTTGATCATGCGCTCGAAGTGCTCGCGGAGAACGAGCAGCCCGATGCCAAGGTCAGCGCGAAAACGCTCGTGAAGGCCAAGCTAATCACGCGGCTGCAAGCACAACGATTGCTCGAAGGCCACGCTCGCGGCTTTTTCATCAGCCATTATCGCATCGACGATATTCTTGGTTCCGGCGGCATGGGCTGGGTCTACATCGCGCGCGATCTAAAGAGCGGCGAAGATGTGGCCATGAAAATGCTCTGCGACCAACGCGAGATCGACGCGGGGCTGCTCACGCGGTTCCAGTTGGAAGCTCAGGCCGGTTTGAAATTGCATCACGAGGCAATCGTCCGCACGCGCGAGATCGGCAAAGCGGCGGGCGTGTACGGTGAAGTTCACTTCGTGGTGATGGACCTCGTGCGCGGAGTCGGCGTTGACGAGTTCGTCGCGATGATTGGTGCGATTCCGTGGCAGGTGACTTGTCACATCGTGCGACACGCCGCCGCTGGTTTGCATCACGCTCACCGACAGGGACTCGTGCATCGCGACATCAAACCGGGAAACATTCTCGTCGATCGGCAATGCAACGCGTTCGTGTTGGACTTCGGATTGTCCGCCGCGTCGCGATCAGAATTCGCTGACGAGTTTTCGCTCTCGATGATTTTCGGCCAAGACTGCCTCGGCACAGCGGACTACATCGCACCCGAACAAGCGCGAGACAGTTTTCAGGTCGATCGCCGTGCAGATATCTACAGCCTCGGCGCGACGATGTACTACATGCTTTGCGGGCATCCGATGTTTCCCGATTGCAAAACTCGCCCGCAGAAAATCAACGCGCAATGGAACATCGAGCCGACGCCGATCCGTCAACTGGTTCCCGCTGTTCCGGAAGAAGTCGCGCAGATTGTGCATCGCATGTTGGCGAAAGATCGCGAACAGCGGTTCTCATCGGCCCGCGAAGTGGCCGAGCTCTTGCAGCCATTCGCTCGCCCCAAACGGATCGACTTCAACTTCCAAGAAATCCTCGACCGCCGCTCGCTCATGGCTCGACAACGTCAGAAGTTGCTCGACGAACGGTCGAATCGCTTGGCCAAAGCGACCAGTCTTTCCGTCTGCACGATCGACTCGAAAACGATGCGGCCGATTCAAGCTCAATCAGAAACGTCGATCCAAAAAGACACGCAACTGGGCGGCGATCGATTGTCGCGATAGTTGCTCGTTCCATCGACTCATGAGACAACGCGGCCCTTCATCGAATGATGCCCGTTGTCTTTAGCCACGCTTCGCAGGGCTTGGGCCAGTCGGTGACCGGTTGGCCGTCAACATGCCGCAGACCGTAGCCGTGGCCGCCGGTCGAGTAGACATGGACCTCAGCCGAGACGTTGACCTGCTTCAATTCCGTGGCGAGCAGTAGTGTGTTGAGAACGCTCACGCCGTCGTCGAACGCATGGACGAAGAACATCGGCGGCGCGTCTTTCGTGACGGTCACTTCCTCACGCAATTTCGGTTGGCCTTTTTCATCCAAGCCGCCCGGATAGATCAGCACTGCGAAGTCAGGGCGGCACGAAACCTTGTCCAAGTCATCCAGCGGTTCGTACTGACGCTGTTGCATGACCGAGACCAGCGCGGCCACTTGGCCACCCGCCGAAAACCCCAGCAGTCCGATGCGTTTGGGATCGAGACCCAGTTCTGAAGCTTTGCTGCGTACGAGGCTCATCGCGCGTTGAGCATCTTGCACGGCAGCGAGCCAGCGTTTTTCAGGATCGCGACCGGGGACTCGGTACTTCAAGACGATCCCGGTGACGCCGATCTCGTTCAGCCATTCGGCGACTTCGGTTCCTTCCAAATCGTAGGCCAGAATGTGGTGCCCGCCGCCGGGGCAGATCACGACCGCCGCACCGGTGTCCTTGCTTTTATCCGGACGATAAATGGCCAATTGCGGAGTCGAGACATTGCCGAGTTTGATAATGCGGCGGCCGGCGATCAGCCTGTCTTGAGGTTTCGTTTGATCCGCTTCCGGCGGCAGTTCCTTCGTCTCACCCGGAGGCTTGCCCGGCCAAACATTGATCGTCAGTGGCTCTGCGCTCAAAGCGAGCGAACCACAAAACAAACTCAAAAGCGCAACAGACAAAAACGTTTTCATCGAGTTCTCCAACGAGGTTGAGTTTTGCGAACGCCACACTAACCCGAAGCGTTAGCGAGGGCGGGCGTTCCAAGACACTTTCGAATCGATGTCTTGTGAAGCGTTCGCCCTCGCTGACGCTTCGGGTTATTAGTTTTCGTTACTGCGAACGGTATGGCCACTTGCGAATGAGGTGCAATCTCCCGGCAGATTGATATTCTCGCTCGCGGAGGAATCGTCTAATGAAAGTTCTCGTAACGGCAGTCTGTTTCGTGTGTTTGTTCGCAGCGCGCGCTCGCGCGGAAACGATCTGGGTCGAGGGCGAGAAGCCAGCGAAGTCCACGATGAATCGGCATCCGTGGTGGTACGACCAAGTCCAGAAGGATCAACTTTCCGGCGGCGACTGGATCAGCAACTTCGCCGACAAGAAGCCGGGCGAGGCGGAGTACTCGGTCGCGGCGAAGGATGGCGGCAAGTTTGAGTTTTGGGTCCGCGCGAATCCGACGGCAACGAAACTCTCGTTCAAACTGAACGACGCCGACTGGAAGCCGATCGAGTTTGAAAAGAACGCGCGCGACGCGGCCAACATTGCGGGGGACGGGAAGCTCGACTTGCGGTTTATCGCGTGGGTGAAGGTTGGCAGCGTCGACTTGAAACGCGGGGCGAACTCAATCCGCTTCCGCATGCACAGCGACAACAGCAATCACGGCGGGCTGGATTGCTTCGTGCTCTCGACCGAGCCGTTCACACCACGCGGGATTCTCAAGCCGGGCGAGTTTGCGAAAGGAGCGGACTCGAACAAGTCGGACAAAGATTGGTTTGCATTCGATCCGTCGGCCGACAAGTTCGAGGCGTCGGCGGCGATCGATCTGCGGTTTCTCAACGAGAAGGAAGCAGGCGAGCACGGTGTCATCACCGCAAAAGACGGCCACTTTGTTCACAGTCAAAGCGGCGAGCCCGTGCGCTTCTGGGCGGTCAACGGAGCGGCGGCGAAAACCCGCGACGAGTTGAAGCGCGAGGCACGGCAGTTGGCGAAGTACGGCGTCAATCTCGTCCGGCTGCACGGGCCGATGTTCGACAAACGAGGCGAAGTCGATCCGGCAAAGATTCAGCGAGCCTTTGACGTCGTTGAAGCGATGAAGGCCGAGGGGATCTACACGCACTTCTCGATTTACTTCCCGTTGTGGCTCGATCCGCCCGCAGACCTCGATTGGTTGTCGGGCTACGACGGCAAGTCGCACTCGTTCGCCTCGCTCTACTTCAACGCGAAGTTTCAGGAGAAGTATCGCGGCTGGTGGAAGGCGTTGCTCACGACACCCAGCCCGACGACCGGCAAGCGGCTGATCGACGAGTCAGCGGTGTTCGGCGCGGAGCTCATCAACGAAGACTCGTTCTTCTTTTGGACCTTCAACGACAAGAACATCCCGGACCCGCAAATGCGGATGCTCGAACAACAGTTTGGCGAGTGGCTGAAGACGAAGTACGGCTCGATCGACAAAGCGTTCGCCGCTTGGAAGGGGATGAAGGTTGGCCGCGATGCGCCGGCTGACGGGCGAGTCGGCTTCCGTCCGTTGTGGAACATCGCTCACGAGCGAACGCCGCGCGATCAAGACACCGCTCGGTTCCTGACTGAAGTGCAACGCCGCTTCTACGACGAGTCGACTCGTTATCTGCGCGGCCTCGGCTTCCAAGGGATGATCACCGCGTCGAACTGGGC
>JAYUFI010000879.1:0-3669 GCA_043738805.1 Planctomycetaceae bacterium
GTCTCGATGACTCGACCCACCCTACGTTTTTAAGATCGACTGCGATTCCAACGGCACGGGCATTTTCAACACGCAGGCCCAAAGGCCGAGGACGACGACGACCACGGCCGAGGCGGTGAAGAACGGCATGTACGATCCCAAATCGCGCTTGGCGTAGGCCAACAACACCGGTCCCAACGCCGAGGCGAACACTGTCAGCATCTGAGCGATTCCTTGAATCTGTCCCAGGTGCAACCGACCGAAAACTTTTCCGAAGGCGGTGAAGAACACGACCGTCATCATGCCTCCGCCGAGAGCCATGCCGACGGCGTACAGCATCAGGTGCGGAAACGTGCTGACCTGCGGCATCCAAAACAGAGCGCCGGCCAAGAGGGACATCGACAGCCCCATCACTCGGCGGAGCGACGTCCACTGAACCAGCCACCCGGCGATGAAGTTTCCGGCCAAGCCCAGCCCCGTGCTGATTTTCAGCAAGAGGTAGTACGTCTCTTTCGTGAAGCCTCGTTCGACCAAGATGTCTTCGTTGAACAACGACGCGCCCGAGCTGACCAATCCATAGACCGATGTCGCCAACGCGAACGCCCAGAAGGCTGGTTCTGCCAGCGCGGTTCGGAGCGTGTAGCCGGTTGCCGCGATGGCAGGTTCATCGGATCGCTTCACCGCTCCATCCAACAGCAGTCCGCATTCTTCCGGCGTGTTGCGGACGAACAGCCAACTCAGCGGAACGACTCCCAGCAGTAGGATGTAGCCGATACCCGACCAGACAGTCTGCCAAGGAGCTTCTTTGTAGTAGCCGATCAAAGTGAAGGCGGTGATCCATCCGAACGCCATCAGCACCGTGTAAGTTCCCATCGCGAAGCCCAGCCGGCGTGAAAACCATTTGCCGGCCATCGACAGGCTGACCACCGAGAGCGCGCTTTGTCCCAGCCCGCGCGTCAGCGTAATCGCGGCGAAGAACATCCAGAACTCCGTCAGGCGAGTCATCGCTAACACGACGATACCCAACGCCGCGGTCACGATCGTCAACGTCCGCCGAATTCCGAACCGATCCAGCAGCTTGCCGCACGGCAGGCAGAACGCAGCGCCGAGCATCGTCGCCCAGAAGTTCATTTCTCCGAAGCGAACTCGGTCGAGACTCAGTGCGGTGTCTTTGAGCAGACGTTCGGTGATCGTCCCCAACCCGTGAGTCCGCCCCGGCATCGTCGCGACCATCGCCAACGCGGCGGCCACGACAATCACCCAGCCGTAATAAAACGGAAGCCCGCGCACGCGCGAGTTAGCGTCAACGGCAATGGTGGGAGCACTCATGAGTTTCTTTGTCCGTGTTTGTAGGTTGGGATTCCATCCCGACCGGATTGGTCGGGACAGAGTCCCAACCTACTTATTGGAAATACAACTTCGAGCGTGCGGGTTCCGGATACTTGGCTCGCAGCCAAGTGTGAAACTCGGAGTAATGTTTGTCGTGCTGCTCGCCGCCATCCGAGCGAGCGCTGTAGCTGAGAAACAGTGACCGCCGCCAACCATCCGTGTGATTCGGTGCCGAGCGGTGCGGCGTGAAGCATCCGAAGATCGCCACATCACCGGGCTGCATGACCAACTTCACACCGCGCGAGTCATCGACCAAACCGGGCGACAACATGCAACTCGCCTCTGGGCCGGACACCAGCGAGCCATTGCGGTGATAGCCGGAGAACAATTCGGTGCAGCCATTGTCCGCCGTCGCTTCATCAATCGGGATCAGCACCGTGATGAACGATGTCGGAAACCCCGGCCAGTTCGGCGGGAAGTCTTGATGCAGGTCGTAACCCTTCGTTCGCGGCGGCTTGAAGATCAACTTGTCTTTGAACAGACACGCCGGCTCGCCGTAGATCTCGCCCATTACTTTCAGCAGCCGCTCATCGCTGGCGATCCGCGTACACACGGGCGAGATGTCGTTGACCGGATCGAACACCTCGAACTGCTTCTCGCCGGTGACGACGTGTGGTTGATACCGACACCGCAAGTTGTCCGGCGACATCAAGTCGGTGCGCGTCAGCAGCCGCTCGCACTCGTCGGCGAGGTCCGCGATGTCGTCGGCATCAAACAACTGCCGCAGGATGAGGAAGCCATCTCGCGCATAGTGCTCAAGCTGACGATACGTCAGCGAAGCCGCAGTGGCAGGAGTTGTTGGAAGAGCAACGGCGAGCATTGAGCGATCCTGCAAACGATGAGTGACCGTGAGCGGCACGGCGCTAGCCGCCGGTCGTGATTCAACACCGGCGGCTAGCGCGCCGTGCCGCTCATTCCAAAACGACCAGCCAAATGTTGCGGAACTCGACCGAGTGCCCGGCGTCTTGCAGGAACAAACCAGAAGGTTCCGGCGACGGTTTACGAATCGATCCGTCCGTTCGCTCGACCATGCGGATTCGATCGAGAACCATCACGTCGTTGTGAACGACAGTGATTTCGCCGGGCGTTTTGATCTTGCCGTTCTCGTCGAATTTCGGCCCCTGGTAGGTGATGTCCAACGCCTGCCACTCGCGCGGCGGCAGCGAGACGTTTTCGGTCGGAGCCTTGCGGTGGAAGATCGCTCCCGCGACTTCATCCGAGGCTTCGACGCCGAAGCTGTCGAGAATTTGGACCTCGTAGCAACCGTTGAGAAGCACACCGCTTTGGCCACGTTCCTGGTCGCGAGCCTCTGGCAGAAACGGCGTGCGATACTCCAAATGCACCTGAGCACTTTTGAAATTCTGCTTGCTGACGAGATGCGAAGTCACGGTCTCGCCTTTGATCCGAGTCTTCGCCGGAATTCGCATCACGCCGTCCTCGATTTCCCATTCGATCTTTTTGCCGTCGAGGCGTTGCCACCGATCGAAGTTAGTTCCGTCGAACAACACGACCGCGCCGGGCAGCGGTTTCATGCCGAGCGCTTGTACCGCTTTTTCGACGCGTTTCAGCGTGAACCCACCCGTGTAGTTCTTGTCGTTCGTGTAGCGGCCAGTGAATTTCCCGTCCTTGATCGCCGCCTTCCACTCGAACGTGCCGAGCTTTGGGCCAAGCATAATCGTCGTCCCAAACACGACCTTTCCGTCTGTTTCACTGGTGCCGCGAATGTTGAACTTGAACGTCTCGTTCTGCTGCTCGCTGCCGTCATACGCGGTGAATGAGCCGAGGTAGTCGCCGTTGCTGAGCGCGACAACTTTCGCCGCTTGTTTGCCACCCTCTCCGCTATCCAGGGTCCAATCACCCACCCAATTTCCTTGGATGAGATCTCTTTCTTCTTCTGCAAGCAGCGAGCGGTTCATCGCCAGCATGAGACACAGAACGATGAAACATCTCCAAGCGGAAGAGTCTCGCATTTTGATTCGCATGAAACTCGCTCCTCTCGTGGTTCTCGCAACCGGTGTCCATAAAAAGCTGTCGAGCCTGTTTCAAAAAGGAGGGAGGGGCACGTTGCCCCTCCCCGGTCACACAACGAGATCTCTCATCTCGATTAGAACTCTTCGATGAGTTCACGCCCTCGGCGGGTCGCGAGTGCTCGCCAAGTGGTCTTGTCGACCACGTTTGCAACAAACCGCGCGGCACCGTCACACATCAAGAGATTGACGCCGCCGGTATGCAAGCTACGCGCCGCTTTCCAGCCCATGGCCGTGTTGCCAAAGTCTTTTGCATTCACAACACAATCAATAT
>JAYUFI010000880.1:0-3667 GCA_043738805.1 Planctomycetaceae bacterium
CCAATCTGCTCAAGGCAAGTCGCAAATCGTCGAATCGACCACCCATACGTCAGAGTTTCGCAAGCCGTTGGCTGCTGTCGTGTCGAGCACGAATGCTTCCTCCCAAGGCATCCGCCGGGAACCGACTCGCACCCTGTTTCGGCGGCGAGACGTGATTTCCTGCGACAATGCGCTTGATTGCTCGTGGGAATGAGGTCTCATCCGCGACTTGGCATCGTCATTGCATTCCAGCACTCAGCCCACCGGGATCGGTAAGGCTGAGAAAGCTAAAAAGCATGACGACCGCCCGATCTCAGATTGGTTCCTCCGTTTTGATCGCAGCGGTCGCGCTCATTGGATTTCCCTGGCGTTCCGCTGATTGCCGGGCCGGTGAGTTAGCATGTCACTGTAAAGACTCCGTCTGCTGCTGCGTCCGCACATCAAACACCAACGGCTGGCAGGTGGTCGAGTCGCGGTCGTTTCGGATTCATCACGTCGGCCAGCCCGCCGTGGCCGAACGACTGGCTCCGGTCTGCGAACGAACTCGCCAATCGCTGCGAGAGCGCTGGCTCGGTGAGACCAGCAACTCCGCATGGTCCCTCAAGTGCGATCTGTTTCTGTATCCGTCCGGCAAAGAGTTCCAACGTCTGACTCGCTTCCCCGCCGAGACCTGGGGCTTCGCCGATCTGGAAGTGGGCGACAAGAAAGTGTGGATGCGTCGCCTGCATCTCCGCACCGACGACGCGACTCGCATCGACAAACTGCTGGTCCACGAACTTACGCATGTCGTCCTGGCCGACTACTTCGCCGAACACCAAATCCCCCGCTGGGCCGATGAAGGCATCGCCGTCCTCTCCGAGCCTGCCGAACGACGAACCAAGCTACGCGAGTGGCTCAATCAAGAGGTCACGCAAGGGCGACAATTCTCGTTGCGAGAACTCACGCGACAACGCTCCGTCCCACAGGACAAGCGACTCGGCGAACTCTTCTACGCACAGAGCGCCGCTCTCGTCGAGTTTTTGCTCACCGAACGAAAACTCTCCGAAACCGAACTGCTCCGCTTCGTCGCCGACAGCGAAGCTCACGGCTTTCCCGAAGCAGCTCGCCGCCAGTTCCCCGACTCGGTCGCCAATCGTTGGGAATCCGACTGGCGCGAATGGCTGGTCACTCCGCGTGTTGAGGTCAAAGTCGCGGAGACTGACCGACGCAACGCTGACTCTGCTTCAAAGCCAATGGTCCTGCCTGACTGACAAAGCATCGCGATGCTCACTTATCGCTGACTGGCTCTGGCGGTGTTTCGGCTCCGGATGCTTGCGGAACGAACTCGCGCGACTGCATATCGTCACCGACAGCCCGTTCTAATTCTGCCGTGCGGCGGTGAAACTCGGTGATTGCCATTTGATGCTTCTCGCGTAACTCAATGATTTGCCGTTGAGCCTCAACCAGCCGCAAGAAATCGACGGTGCCCGCTTCGTAACCGGCTCGCGCGGCGGCCACGTTGTCTCGCGCGGCCGGGAGGATCTTGGACTCATACAAGCGGACGGTTCGACGAGTTCCTCGAATTCGTGCGTAGGCCGATTGAACCTCGTTGCGAATGTTGTCGGCCGCTTGATCGTAGTCCGCCTGCATCTTGTGGACTCGCCACAACGCCTCTTGTACGGCGGCGTGACGCTTCGCTTGATTCAGCGGTACGTTCATGTTGAGGCCAATCTGAGGTCTCTGAACCGAGTCGGTCCAGAAGCGGTCGTAGCGGCCCATCACCTCGAAGTCGGGGTAGAACTCTTTGCACGCCAGCGCGACAGCGGATCGCTCGGCCTGCACGCGCGCGGCCATCGCGTGCAATTCCGGCCGATGCTCGACCGCCCACTCACGCAGGCCATCGACCGGCGGCAGTTCCTCGGAAACAGTCAACTTCCGGGGTGGCGACGGCAACGGATGATCGGGCCGACGATGCAACAACGTGTTGATCCGAGCGGCGGCCACGATCCGTTCTTGAGCCAATTCGATCTGCCGTTGTTCGCTCTGAGCGAGTTCGACGTCGGCTTGCAGCACGTCTTGTTGCGTCACTTGATTGGCTTCGTACTTCGCGCGAGCCACGTCACGGAACTCGCGCAACGCTTCGCGGCTGGCGGCATTCAATTCCCGCTCACGCTGGTTGAGGTAGTAATCCAAGAACGCCAAGCGCGCCGCTTCGGTCAAACGCAACTGAGCTTCGCCCACATCAAACGAGGCGGCCGTCGCCTCCCAGTTCGCCTGATTGCCTCGCAGCTCACGCTTGCCCGCCCAAAAGAATTTCTGAGTGACTCCAAAGTAGTACGACCCTTGTACGTTCGACGCCGCGTTCCAAGTCGCCGGCGCATACATCGACTGAAACATCGGGTCATCCAGAGCGATCGCCTGCGGATACTTGTTCGCCGCCGCGCTCCACGTCGCAAGAGCCGCCTGCAACGACGGATTCCGAGCCTTCACCGCCGCGACCAACTCATCCAACGGCAACTCATCACGCCCGGAAAACGGATCATCTCCGTCGAACGATGGCGTAGCAGTGTTCTCGTCATCCAGGGCGAGGGCTGCATCTTCCAAGTGCGCCGCCAACCGCACCTTGGGAGATTCCGCGCCGGTCTCGCTGATCGGCCGCTTTGCGGACTCGCAGGCATCTGCGATGGCACATTCAGAATGCGGAGCCAACGGCGCGGTCGAAGCCTTTGCATGGCTCCACGAGGATGCAGAGCGGCAGCCCACCAACGTAATGCTCAGGCTGGCGCACACCACCAGCGAACGCGAACGCAACATGACTGCCTCCGGTGCTGCGACTCGAATCCAATGTCGATGACTCGCGCGGCGAAACGATCGACCCAATTCGGGCCTGAACGTCCACAGACGCAAGCGACTCAACATCAAATTCAAGCCGAGTCATTCCAAAACACTCAGTGGCGTCGTAACGGGCTGGCGGGTTAGCGACTCGTCCAGTTCGGTCGGAGAGGACCGCTGGTTTCATCGACCCGTTTCCACACGAATTTCGAGCATTTTCGTTATCGCTGAAAATCCTCACGTCACCCGCAAAGTTTGCCAACCCGTGAATAGTCTGGTGCTCGTGTCGCCCGGCCAAACCGTCTCGCCCACCTGGGGCGTACCAATCCCCTGATGCGGCGTGCCGTTCTCCATCGCCTATCGGCGACTGAGAGGCTATCCGAAAAGGTTTGAGTTAAGGGGCAAGCAGTTACGGCGGACTACCTATCTTGCCATGTCGGATGGAGGCGGTGTTTCCTGGCCGTTCTCCGCTGTTGCGGAAATGGCAGGCTACAAATTGCTGCGGAAATCACGGTGTTTCTTTTCGGATAGTCTCTAAGATAGCGCAAGCGTTGAAGGAAGCGATTGCCGAGTGACCGACATCGCGAACTGATGCTGACTCGGAAATCCTATTCGTTACCAAGTACGGCAAGCGTCGGGTTCGCACAACCGTAACGGAAGTAACCGACAAGGGGCCGAAGCATACGCCATATGCGGTTTCTTCCGCGACGCCCCAGTGACTTGCGATACCGACGAAACTTTGATCGTCTATCGCTATGGCCGCCTCAGACACAATCGCTCAACTCAAGTCGCGCATCTTGTCGCACTTCTCGATGATGTTCCTCACCACGTGGGAGGAAGAACGTTGGGAAGGGGAGATTGCGGCGTTGGCGTCGGA